>CAMCHB010000014.1 GCA_945874585.1 uncultured Clostridium sp.
TAGTTCAATGGTAGAACTCCAGCCTTCCAAGCTGACTACGTGGGTTCGATTCCCACTACCCGCTCCACAGTTAAAACCTCATAAATACTGATAGGACAGTGTTTATGAGGTTTTGTTTTATATAATAGGAAAGTAATACTTTCCTATTATATAAAAAGCTACAATCGCTAGCCCTTTGAGATTTTCTCTTTTTAGTCGAAAACTCAAATCGGGCGAGAACAAATCGAAGAAAATTTTCAAATATATGATACTAAGTATTCCAGCGAGTGAGGAAGATTTGCAAAGAGAATCAAAACATGGTAAAATAGAGCAGATTTAAAAAAAGACAAAACGAATTAGGATACCAATTATATAGGGGGTTGTTATCATGCAAAAAAATATTATCATTGGAGGAGCATGGCCATATGCCAACAGTTCTCTTCATTTAGGACATATTGCAGGACTTATTTCAGGAGATGTTTTAGCCAGATATTTTCGCTTAAAAGGTGATCGTGTTTTGTATGTATCTGGTTCTGATACACATGGCACACCAATTACAGAACGTGCCCATAAAGCTAAAGTAAATCCAAAAGAGATTGCTAGTCAGTATCACCGTGAATTTCAAGAAACTTTTCAGAAACTTAATTTTTCATATGATTTATATAGTAAAACATATGATCCATATCATGAAAAAAAGGTACAAGAATTATTTTTAAAATTGTATCACAATGGCTATATTTATGAAAAAATAGAAGAACAAGCATATTGTGAAAAATGTCAGAAGTTTTTGCAAGACAGAGATATTCAGTTAATTTGTCCAGAATGTGGACATGAGACAAAAGGAGATCAGTGTGATAATTGCCTTCATGTTCCAACTGTACAGGAACTTTGCCATGGAAAATGTATGACTTGTGGTTCTGAATTAGTAAAAAGAAATAACAAGGTGTTGTATTTAAAATTATCTGCTTTCCAAAAACAAATCGAGGAGCATACCAAACAGGTTGATCAATCTTGGAGAATCAATGCACGCAATGAAACATGGAAATATCTAAAACAAGGTTTACAAGATCGTGCTGTTACAAGAGATTTGGATTGGGGCGTTGAAATTCCATTACCAGGATACGAAGATAAAAGAATGTATGTTTGGATTGATGCGGTTCTTGGTTATTTAACAGATACTATGAAAATTTGTGAAGAAAAGGGAATGAATTGGGAAGACTTTTGGAAAGAAGGCCATAACAATAAAATTTATATGTGCCATGGAAAAGATAATATTGTATTTCACAGCATTATTTTAAATGGATTGTTATTAGGACAAGAAGAAAACTATCATTTAGTAGATACCATTGTATCAGCAGAATATTTAAACTTTAACGATCAAAAATTCTCAAAGAGTAAAGGAATTGGTATGACAGTTCTAGAAGCCTGCAAATTGTATGATTCTGACTCTATTCGTTATCACTTGATTTCAAATGGACCAGAGAAAAAGGATACTAATTTTACAATAGAGGATTTCAAAAATGTGCACAATGCAGAAATTTTAAATAAATTTGGAAATTTAGTTAACCGTACATTGAATTTTAAAGGCTTAGAGGCAATACCAGAAGGAACTATGGATCCAACGATGGAAAAATTGGTAAAAGAAACCTATCAAAAAGCAGGAGATAATATTGAGAAGCTTGAATTTAAGGCATCTGTACAAGATATGATGCATTTAGTAGAGGCTGCTAATAAATATTATGATGAAACCAAGCCTTGGATTAGTAAAAAAGAAGATATACAACAATTTAACAATACTATTTATACTTGTGCTGTTATCATTGCTAATTTATCTAATTTATTTGAGCCAGTAATGCCAATTGCTTGCGAAAAAATTCGTCAATATTTAAATATACAAGAGAAAAAATGGGATTATATAACAGTACCAGCTGGACTAAAATTAGAAAAAATTGAACCTTTATTTGAAAGAATGGTATAAAAGATTCATCGAAAAAGAGACTTCTGTCTCTTTTTTTTTACCATTTTATCTGATATAATACAAATGTTTGAGAGGGAAAAATGAGAATAAAAGATGGATTGATTTATGGGCAAAATGCCTTACAAAAATGGTATGAAAATAAAATAATAGCAGAGAGATTACTGGAATATGTATTGAAAAAAGATAAAGTGTTTTTGAGAATTCATTCAGAGGATGTTATGACACAGAGGCAATGGGACGAGTATCAAACAGGTATACAGGAAATCCTAAAGGGCAAACCTTTGGCCTATATTACACATCAAGTAGAATTTATGGGACTTCCTTTTTATGTGGACGAAAATGTTCTTATTCCAAGAATGGACACAGAGGTTTTAGTAGAAGAAATATTAGCGGAAATGAAAAAAAATACAATACATAGTGTTTTGGACATGTGTACAGGAAGTGGTGCCATTGCTATCTCTTTAAAAAAACAAGAACCAGCATTACAAGTGATGGCTAGTGATATTAGTAAAAATGCTTTAACAGTAGCCCAGAAAAATGCAAAGATTTTGCAAGCAGAGATTCGATTTATCCAATCTGATATGTGGCAAAAAATACAAGGAAGTTATGATTGCATTGTATCCAATCCTCCCTATATTCAAAGCCATGTGGTAAAAACGCTAGATCCTTTTGTGCAACATGAGCCTCATTTGGCTTTAGATGGTGGCGAAGATGGTTTACAATATTATCGTATTTTAATAAAGCATGCACAGGAACATTTAAATCAAGGAGGATATTTGTTTTTAGAAATTGGCTATGACCAAAAAGAGTCTGTTACACAATTGATGCAACAAGCAAATTTCCAATGGATTCATACCAGAAAGGATTATGGAGGAAATGATCGTGTAGTATGGGGGAAAAAGGAGGGATGACATGACTTTTTCAGAGCAAGTAAAAAAAGAATTAAGTGAACGCAATAATTATACGAAAAAAGATGAGTTGAAAGCGGAATTATTAGGCTATCTAAAGTCTAGTAACTCTATTTTTCAAGAAAATCAAGCCAAATTTTCAACCGAAAATGAAGACAATGCTAAAAGATTAAGAAAATTACTTGAAAATTTATCGATTTCTTATCACATAGAGGACAATCAAAAAGTGCACATGACTTATTTTGATTTGCCATCCTACCAAGAGGAAACGCAGAATGAAAATTTATGCAAGGCACTGGTAAGAGGTGTATTTTTAGGAGGAGGATCCTTGAACAATCCATACAAGGAATACCATTTGGAATTAGGATTTAATGCTCTGGAAAATATGAGACAAGTGATTGCTTTTTTGCAACCTTATGGAATTCAAATGAAACAGTTGGTACAAGGAAAAAAACAATCCGCCTATTTAAAAGAAGGAGATGCTATTTCTAAATTATTAGCTTTTATGGGAGCCGATAAATCAATGCTAGACTTTGAAGAAATTCGAGTTATTAAAGATACGAAAAATTCGGTTAATCGATTGGTCAATTGTGAAACAGCGAACCTAAACAAAGTGGTAAATGTATCGGTTGCACAAATCAACAATATTCAATACTTAATAGAAAACAATCAGTTTGATTGCTTACCAGAAGATTTAAAAGAAATAGCAATCATTCGTTTACAAAACGAACATAGCACTTTGACTGAAATTGGCCAAATGTTAAAAAAGCCAATTGGAAAATCTGGGGTCAATTATCGTTTTAAAAAAATAGCAGAAATAGCAGAAAAATTGAGAGAGGAAACAAATCAATGAGAGAGATGGGAATTTATGTTCATATACCTTTTTGCCAGAAAAAATGCGCATACTGTGATTTTTGTTCCTATGAAAATCAAACGGATTTAATAGATGGGTATATGAACTATGTTTTAAAGGAAATACAAGAAACGGCAGAAGGAACTCAAATGGACTGCCAAGCTAAACTGGTGGAACCACTTCAAATTTCTTCTATTTATATCGGGGGAGGTACACCTTCTTTTATTCCGGCTCATTGGATCACACAAATAATGGATGCCATTCGAAAGGGATTCTCCGTAAAAAAGGATGCTGAAATTTCTATGGAAGCCAATCCAGGAACCTTAGATAAAAGTAAACTAGAGACCTATTTAGCAGCTGGTATCAATCGCCTTAGCATAGGCGTGCAGAGTACCAATAATCATTTACTTAAAAAATTGGGGCGTATTCATACCTATGAACAATTCTTGGAAAACTATAAACTGGCTAGACAGGTTGGTTTTCAAAATATCAATTTAGATTTTATGATTGGATTACCAGACCAATCTCTTTTCGATATAAAACAGATGGTACAGGAAATTCAACATTTGCAACCAGAGCATGTATCTGTTTATTCGTTAATTTTAGAAGAGAATACTAAAATGATGAAAGAATACCAAAACGGAAAAATAAAATTGCCATCGGATGAATTGGAACGAGAGATGTATTGGTATACCAAAAAGCATTTAGAACAATTGGGCTATCAGCATTACGAAATATCTAATTTTGCAAAGAAAGGATATTGGTGTCAGCACAATTTGGATTGCTGGAATCAAAAAGAATATATGGGTTTTGGTGTATCTGCCCATTCTTACACAGATTTAGCTAGATATTCGAATATAGAGGATATACCATTGTACATCCAGAATTTCCAAAAAGGAGAAGAGGTAGATAATATTGTAATTCATGAAGTACAAAAACAAGATGGCCAAATGAAAGAGTATATGATGCTGGGCTTTCGTAAATTAAATGGAATTGATGGAGAGGATTTTTATCAAAAATTTCATCAAAACATGTGGGAGATTTTTGCAGATGAATTATCTGAGTTGTGGAACGAAGGATTGATTACCATAAAGAATGATCAAGTTTTTTTAACCAATAAAGGATTGGATTTAGCCAATCTTGTATTTGAAGCTTTTTGCTAATGGGGGCAGAAAGGAAAAAGATGCAAAAAATGAAATACTGGTATTGGTTTGCCAGCATACCATTTCAATTTAATCAAACCAAACAAAAACTATGGCATATTTTCAAAAGTCCAGAAAAGATTTGGAATTTGCATAAAGAGGACTTGGAACGAATATCCATAGAACAGACGGAAATTCAAAAAATTTTGAATTTTCAATATCGCCAAAATCTTGAAAATCAAATATATGCTATGCAAAAAAAGCAAATTCAATTGATTACATACGAAGATCAGCGATATCCATATTTATTAAAACAAATATACGATCCACCATTGGTTTTGTTTGCAAAAGGAAATCTAGCATTACTGAAGAAAGATGCGGTTGCCATGGTTGGTTGTAGAATGTGCTCTACGTACGGAAAGAAGATAGCTTTTCAAATAGCAGGAGACCTTACCAAACAAGGCTATATCATTATCAGTGGTATGGCAAAAGGAATTGATGGTTATGCTCATCAAGGGGCCTTAGCAAAAAAAGGAGGAACCATTGCTGTATTGGGGTCTGGAGTGGATGTTATTTACCCCAAACAAAATGAGAAACTTTATGATTGTATCTTAGCACAAAATGGTCTTATCTTATCGGAATACATTCCGGGAGCAAAGCCAATAGCTAGACATTTTCCAGCCAGAAATCGTATCATAAGTGGACTAGCCAAAGGGGTAGTGGTAGTAGAAGCAAAGGCAAGAAGCGGTAGTCTGATTACGGTAGATTTTGCCTTAGAACAAGGAAGAGAAGTATTTGCTATTCCTGGAAATTTAAACAATCCCAATGCAGCTGGAACCAATTGTTTAATTCAACAGGGAGCCAAATTGGTAACAGATGTCGACGACATTCGAGAGGAACTGGATTTATTTTTCGAAAAACCTTTAAAAAAACAAAAAAGTATATTATAATAAACCCGTATCAAAAATTTAAGGAGGATACACATGGATAAAAGAGCAAAACAAAAAGAAAAGGAAAAAGATAAAACAAAAGTATCTCAATCAAAAAATAAAAAAAATCAAAAGAAAGGAAAATTTTCTAAGAAACATCCTAAATTAGCTTTAGCCATTCGAATTTTTCTTGTTATTTTAGCTTTATTGTGCTTGATTGGCGCAGGCGTTTTAGCAGGTATCTTTTATGGCTTATTTGGGGATGATTTTACCATTTCCAAAAAGGATTTAACGGAGTATAGCTTAAATACCAACATCAATGACCGAGACGATAATTATATTGGTTCAATGTCAGGCGAAGAAATCCGACAAAATGTGACATTGTCAGAAATGCCAAAATATTTACCAGATGCGTATATATCAATTGAGGATGAACGATTTGAACAACACCATGGTGTTGATTTAAAAAGAACGGCTTATGCAACCGTAACCTATCTATTCCATAGAGGATCATCTTCTTTTGGAGGAAGTACTATTACCCAACAATTGGTAAAAAATATAACACAAGATAAAGATGACAGCGGTATTGGTGGTATTGTAAGAAAAGTAAAAGAAATGTCAAAAGCTTATCAAATTGAAAAATTGATTTCAAAGGATCAGATTTTGGAATTATACTTAAACATCTTGTTCGTAGGAGGACCTGGCAATCATGGTGTTGCTATGGGAGCACGTTATTATTTTGATAAAGATGTGAGCAATTTAAGTTTGGAAGAATGTGCTTTTCTTGCCGGTATCAACAATTCACCAAATTCTTACAACCCATTTGATAAAATGACAGATAAAAAAAGCGAGCTTATCAAGAAGAGAACCAAAACAGTTTTAAAGAAAATGTATGATTTAGGAAAAATCAATAAAGATGAATACGATGAAGCCGTTGGAAAAGTAGAGGAAGGTTTGCAATTTAGCAAAGGACAGACTGTTCAAAGCAATTATTCTTACTTGACAGAGGCTGCTATCAATCAAGCAGTAGAAGATTTGGCTGCTAAAAATGGATGGGATAAATCATTTGCACGTGCAAAATTATCAGGTGGTGGTTACACCATTCATACAACACAAGATACCAATATTCAAAACATCATGGAAGATGAATTTAAAAAGAGCACCTATATTAAAAAATCTAAGAAGAACAAAATAAAAGATGCAGAAGGGAATGATACTTCAGAGTCAGCAACTACACAAGCTGCTATGGCGATTATTGATTATCGAAGTGGTCAAGTCGTTGGCTTAGTGGGAGGATTAGGCGAAAAAACAGCAACTGGCAATCTAAACCGTGCTACCCAAACTACCCGTCAGCCAGGATCAGCTACCAAACCAATTTCAACAATTGCACCAGCTATCAATGAAAAAATTATTACAGCAGGAACGGTATACGATGATTCTAAAACGACTTTTGGATCTTATGAACCAAAAAATGATAAAGAAGTTTATCGTGGACTTTTAACAGTAAGAGATGCGATTGCATACTCACAAAACATGATTCCATTGAAGATTATGACAGAATTAACACCTGCTAAATCAATTGATTATATGAGAAAAATGGGCGTTTCTACCTTATACAAACATGGCGAAAACAAAAAGAAGGATGATGAGTCTTTACCACTTGCAATTGGTGGTTTATCAGAAGGCATTAGTCCACTTGAAATGGCAGCAGCCTATGGAACCATCGCCAATGACGGTAAATACATTTCTCCAATTTTCTATACAAGTGTAACAGATAGTGAAGGAAATGTCGTTGTAGAGCCATCTCAGAAGAGAGAAGATGCCATTACAGAACAAGCATCTTATGTAACCAAAAGCATTTTGACACAACCAGTTTTAACAGGAACGGCTACTTATTGTGCGATTGGTGGCATGGATGTAGCAGCTAAAACCGGTACAACAAATGGAAGTTATGACCGTTGGCTATGTGGATTTACACCATATTATGCAGCAGCAACTTGGTTCGGTTATGATCAACAAGAGGAAGTTACAGGATTTTCTAGAAACCCAGCTGGTATGATTTGGTCTAACATTATGAAAGCTATCCATAAGGGATTAGATGGTAAAAAATTTGAACAACCAGATGGCATAACAACAGCTACAATTTGTAAAGAATCAGGTGATTTGGCAACAGATAAATGTAGCAAAACTTATACAGAAGTCTTTATCAAAGGAACAGAACCAAGCAAAAAATGTCAAGGACATGTCAGCTTAAAAATTTGTACGGAAAGCGGAAAAATTGCAAATGAGTACTGTCCAGAAGTAGAAAATAGAAGCTATACAGCAAAACCAGAAAAAGAGGAAAATGCAAAATGGAAAACCAATTATGGATCTAAATTTAATGCACCAACAGAGATCTGTACGATTCATACCAAAAAGACAGAAGAGGAAGAGAAAAAAGAGCCGGAAAAACCTTCGAAAGAACCGGTGAACAATACGACTGGTGGAAACACAACAGACGGTAAGAATACAACAGATGATGATACCAATTCACATGGAAATAGTACTAATAGCCTAGAAAACAATACCAATACAACCAATGATTTGGATGAATAAAGAGGAGGTAGAAAAATGATTTATTTTTATAACACTTTAACCAGAAAAAAGGAAGAATTTAAACCAGCAGAAGGAAATACGGTTCGCATTTATACATGCGGACCAACGGTTTACAAGGATGCAACCATTGGAAATATGAGAACTTTTATCTTCATGGATAATTTAAGAAGAGTTTTGAAATACAATGGTTATCAATTAAAGCATGTTATGAATTTAACCGATGTAGGCCATCTTGTATCAGATGGTGATGAGGGCGAAGACAAGATGATAAAATCAGCACGTGAAGAGGGAAAGACACCACTTGAAATTGCGGAATATTATACCAAATTATTTTTCCGTGACTTAGATCGTTTGGATGTGGATATGCCTGAAATTATTTGTAAGGCAACCGATTATATTCAAGAAATGCTAGAATATGTAGAGGCTCTTATGAAAAATGGTTATGCTTATGAAACATCAACTGCCATTTATTTTGACGTTTCAAAATTAGATGCTTATGGCCTTTTATCTGGTATTGATGTTCGTAAACAAAAGGCTGGAGCTCGTGTTGATGTGGATCCAGAAAAGAGAAATCCTTATGATTTTGCTTTATGGATCAAAGCACCAGAAAACCATTTAATGAAATGGGATAGTCCTTGGGGACCAAGTTATCCAGGTTGGCATATTGAATGCTCTACTATGAGTAGAATTCATTTTGGTGATCAATTTGATATTCATACTGGTGGTGTGGACTTGATTCCAACCCATCATGAAAATGAAATTGCTCAAAGTAAAGGACGTACCGGTAAAATACCAGCAAGATTTTGGATGCATCAAGAATTTTTGCTAATCAATGGCGGAAAAATGTCAAAGAGTTTGGGTAATGTTTATTTATTACAAGACTTGATTGACAAAGGTTATGAACCACTTGTTTACAAATATTTTTGCTATACAGCTCACTATCGTAGTAGATTAAATTTCACATGGGAAGGTATGGACGCAGCTCAAAAATCTTTAGCTAATTTAAGAGAAAGTTATCAAAAACACAAAGCTGGAGAAGAAAAAATTGATGCAGCTCAAATACAAGAATGGGAAAAACGTTTTCTTGAAGCTATCAATGATGATATCAATATGCCAAGTGCAATGGGCGTTGTATGGGAAGTGGCTAAATACCCTTTAAAATCAAAGGAGTTAGCTGATTTATTATTAAAATTTGATCAAGTTCTAGGATTGGAGATTGATAAAATAAAACAAGATGAATCCATTCCAACAGAAGTTTTAGAGTTGGTAAAACAAAGAAAACAGGCTAGAGAAGATAAGAATTGGGCACAATCAGATGCATTAAGAGATCAAATCAAAGCATTAGGTTATCAAGTGGAAGATACAAAAGAAGGTATGAAAATAGAAAAATTATAAACAGATAGAAACATACAAGGAAAAGAAAATTCTCTTCCTTGTATTAGTGTTGTCATATCTACTTTTTTAGTGTAAAATATGGAATTAGGTATATAATATAAGGGAGGAGTATATGAAAATATTAGAAGAACGCGATAAACAAGCATATCAAAAATTTTTGGAAAATCATGAAAGGTGCAATTTTCAACAATCTTTGGAATGGGCAAAAGTGAAAGATCATTGGAAAAATGAAGTTGTTTTAGCACAGGGTAATAATGGAGAAATAGAAGGAAGTGTTAGTGTACTAATTCGAAAGATTCCTTTCTTTGGAAACTTCATGTATTCTTCTCGAGGACCAGTTTGTGACATCCACGACGAAAGAGTCCTAAGCCAATTAACAGAAGGAATTCGTGAATTGGCCAAAAGATATCATGCTTTTGTTTTTGTGATAGAGCCAGATATCAAAAGTAGTGATCAAGAATATCGAGAAATTAGTAAAAGATTAGGCTATTCCATTAAAGATAATGCAAAAAATTTCCGAGAAGAAATTCAGCCACGTTATGTGTTTCGCTTGGATTTAAAAGGAAAGACAGAAGATGAAATCTTTAAAGCCTTACATCAAAAAACAAGATATAATATTCGTTTAGCTAAAAAGAAAGGTGTTGTAGTGCGTGAAGGTTCACGTGAGGACTTAAAAGATTTTCATAAAATTATGGTCACAACAGGTCAAAGGGATGGGTTTATTATTCGACCATTAAGTTATTTTGAAAAGATGTATGATGAATTGGTACCAAATGGGCACATGAAAGTGATGATGGCATATTATGAGGACAAGCCTATTGCTGGTATTATTCCTATTATTTATGGTAACAAAGTTTGGTACCTATATGGAGCAAGCAGCAATGAACATCGTAATTTGATGCCAAATTATTTGTTACAATGGACCATGATTCAATATGCCATTGAAAATGGATTTGAAATGTATGATTTTAGAGGCGTTTCAGGTGTAGTAGATGAACATCATCCACAATATGGTTTGTATCGTTTTAAAAAAGGATTTGGCGCAGAGTTCACAGAATTTATTGGTGAAGTTTATTTGCCTTTTAAACCACTAACTTATCGACTTTACAAGTTTGCTGAAAAAACCTTCCGTACATTAAGAGGTATGAAAAGTAAATTTCAGAAATAGGAGTTAAAAAATGAAATCTTTATTGATCAATCAAAAAGACTTAAAACATAATATCGAAATTATCAAAGAATTAGCAAAAGATAACACATCAGTTGGAACAAGTATCGAGTTCAAGCTCGTTGGCGTGGTCAAGGGAAATGGCTATGGATTAGGATTGGTGGAATTTGCTAGATTTTTAAAAGATAATGGGGTGCCTATTTTAGCAGTGTCAACGGTTGAAGAAGCTGTTGAATTAAGAGAAGCTGGTATTGATGGTGTTGTTTTGATGCTCTCTTCGACAGCAGTAGATAAGGAAATTAAGACTTTAATAGAACATAACATTACTGTTACAATAGGTTCTGATGAGTCGGCTCGTAAAGTAAATGAATGGGCTAAAAAACTAAATATTACCGTTAGAGCTAATTTAGCAATTGATACAGGATTTGGACGTTATGGATTTTTGTATCAAGATACAGATCATATGATTTCTGTTTTGAAAAGTTTGACAAATGTGCACATCGTGAGTACTTTTTCTCATTTTTCGATGTCTTTTGCTAAAAAGGAAAAATGGACAAGAATTCAGTTCAAACGTTTTGTGGACACGGTTTCTATTCTACAAGAAAATTATATCAAAACAGGACATCTACATATTTGTAATTCATCTGCTTTTTTGCGTTTCCCTTATATGCATTTGAATGCAGCTCGTATAGGATCTGCTTTTTTAGGTAGAATCTTATTGCCAAATGAATGGGGACTAAAAAAAATTGGTGTTTTACATACAAATATTACGGAAATAAAAACCCTGCCAAGGGGATTCAATGTTGGTTATTCTAACACATTTAAAACAAAACGAGACAGTAAGGTTGCTATTATTCCGGTTGGATATCATGATGGATTTAATGTACACAACAATCATGATGTATATCGCTTCCGCGATAAATTGCGTTATATATATCATGATGCAAAAGATTTTTTTACGAATAAACAATTGAAAGTAACCATTCAAGATAAAAAATATACCGTTATGGGAAAAATTGGTATGTATCATATGGCGATTGATATAACAGGACATGATGAAATACAAATCAATGATGATGTGTATTTGGATATAAATCCTTTGTATGTAGATAGTAAAATCAAAAGGGAGTATATAGAGTAGGGGGATCAATTTGGATAAACAAAAAGAAGTAAAAAAGAGTTTTTTTCAAAAATTAAAATTAGCCATATTCAATTTAGAAAGATATAGTGAGTTCGCATTAGAGAAAACATCCGATTCACTTCGCTATTTGATTTGTTTGGTATTGTTTTTTTCACTTATTGCCAGTGCGGCATTAACCATTGCTGGTTCTCAATTTTTGCAAGAATCAAAACAAATACTTGAAAATGATTTGCCAGAGTTTTCTATCAAAGATAATCAGCTAAGTACAACGGTTGATGAACCAAAAACCATTCAAAACACAAAGGATCCGGATTATGGAATGCTAATAGATGCAAGTGATTCGGTTACAGAGGAAACATTAGACACATACCAGAAAAAAGTAGGGTTGCATACGGTTGGCATGATATTTTTAAAGGACCGTATTTTGGTCAAAAGCCCTATGAATCAAAATCAAAATGATTTTGCATCCTATTCTTATCAAGATTTTTTAAATGCCTTGCAGTTGAATGAATTGGATACTCAATCTTTGCACGAAAAAATTCAACAAATTCAGCCAATTAGTTTATATTCAGCTTTATTCTTAACATTTTTGTTGTATATGTTTAGCACCTATTTTATTGCGACATTGTTTGAAACATTATTATTATGGGTAATGGGTTATTTAACTTGCAAAATGGCTAATTTGCCTTTAAAAGGAAAGCAAATTTACAATTTAACGATTTATGCATTAACATTACCAATTTTATTAAATGCTATCTATATTCCGGTACGTGTATTGGCATCCTTTAACATGGAATATTTCCAAATGATGTATACAGCAGTATCTGCTATTTACTTAGTAACAGCCATGTTGTTAATGCGTACAGAGATGCTAAAACAACAAACAGAAATTCAGAAAATTCAAGAAGTTCAAAAACAAGTACATGAGGAATTGAAACAAGAAAAGCAAGAGGAAAATACAGAAACACCGGATGAAAAAAAGAAAACCAAGGAAGAAAAAAAGGATGAGAATTTAGGGAAAACAGGAGAAACTCCTGAACCAACTGAATAAAGGAAAGGTTAAGGGAAAAAGAATGGAAAAGAACAAAAAGAATCAAAATCAACAAAAGAAATATTGGATTTTAGGGACAATTCTTGTTGTGGTAGTTGTAGTGGCCTGCGTTGTTTTGGGAATTTTTCTAAACAAAAATCAAAAGCAAGATGATATTCCTTATACAGAATTGATTGGTTTTATCAATGAGGGAAAAGTAGAAAAAATTGAGATGACAACAGGAAGTACAACATTAAAAGTAAAAATGCAAGGGGAAGAAGAGGAACGTAAAGCCATCGTACCAAATGTGCAAGTCTTTATGGAATTGGTACAAAATAAAGTACAAGAAGGTAATTCTATTGAATTGATTCAAAAGCCAGTCAATGCTTTCAAACAAGTAGCATCTGCCGTTTTTGCTTATTTGCCAACTATTATGATTGTTGCTTTATTCATTTTAATTATTAAAATGCAAGGATTGGGTGACAAAGGAAAAGTTTATACAGGAGAAGAAAATCGAACAGATGTAACTTTTGATGATGTGGCAGGTTTGGAAGAAGAAAAAAGCGAAATGATGGAAATCGTAGATTTCCTAAAAGAGCCAAAACGATTTCAAAAGATGGGAGCAAAAGTCCCAAGAGGAATTTTGTTATGTGGTAAACCAGGAACTGGCAAGACTTTGATTGCTAAAGCCATTGCGGGAGAAGCAAATGTTCCATTTATTTCTATGAGTGGTTCTGAATTTATCGAAATGTTTGCAGGACTTGGAGCTTCTCGTGTTCGAAAATTATTTGAAAAAGCCAAAAAGATTTCACCTTGTATCGTTTTCATTGATGAGATAGATGCGATTGGTTCTAGAAGAACCAGTTCCAGTGGTGCAGAATCTGAAAACAATCAAACATTAAATCAATTATTGGTTGAAATGGACGGATTCGAATCAGATAAAACAGTTATTGTTTTGGCAGCAACAAACCGACCAGAAATGCTAGATAAAGCTTTATTAAGACCAGGTAGATTTGATAGACAAATTGTAATCGCAGCACCAGATCAAAAAGGAAGAGAAGAAATTTTGAAAATTCATGGCAAAAATAAAAAATTTGCTCCTGATATTCAATTTGAAGATATTGCAGAAGATACAGCAGGATTTACAGGAGCTGAACTAGAAAATGTCTTGAATGAAGCAGCTATTATTGCAACCAGAAGAAAAGGTGATTGTATTACCAAACAAGATTTAGAGGATGCTGTTAAGAAAGTAACAGTTGGTTTAGAGAAACATAGTCGTGTCATTTCTGAAAAGGATAAAAAATTGACAGCTTATCATGAAGCTGGCCATGCGGTTGTTAGCAGATTTTTACCAACACAAATGGGTGTAAAAGAGGTTTCTATTATCCCAAGAGGAGTTGCTGGTGGCTATACCATGTATAAGAATAATGAGGATAAATATTACATTTCAAAAACAGAAATGGAAGAAAAAATGATTGCTTTAATGGGTGGTAGAGCAGCAGAAAAAGTGGCACTAAATGACATTTCAACAGGTGCTAGCAATGATATTGAAGTAGCCACACAAATTGCCAAAGATATGGTAACAGTTTATGGTATGAGTGATACTTTAGGACCAGTATCTTTAAAAGCAGAAGAAGATCGTTTAGCACTAGGATTAAATATTGAGGATGTTGTTGGACAAGAGGTTCGCCAATTGATTGTAAATGCTTATCAAAATGCACAAGCTATTTTAAGAAATCATATGGACATTTTAGACCAAGTCGCTGCTAGATTACTAGAAAAAGAAATTATCTCAGCAGATGAATTTGAAAGTTTTTTTAAAGATTAAGAGAAAAAGAAATCTATTAAAAACAGTAAATGTATTTTGATAGATTTTCTTTTTTTCCTTTTTTAAATTGAAATTTGTAGAATTATCCTGTATAATTTAAAAAACATCAGAAGAGGGTGAAAAAATGAGAAGAAAAAGGGGAATTATTTTAATAGTTGCTTTATTGATTGTGTTGGTTGCACTTTATGTAGCCGTATTTCACAGCAAAAATCATAAAGTAGCTGTTTTATGTTATCATAATCTAGCAACCAAGGAAGAAATGGCAAATTTTCAAGATGAGAAAGATTGGACTATTGATGTAACAAATTTTGAAAAACAATTGCAATATCTACAAAAACAGCATTACAAGACATTAACCATGGATGAATTTCATCGTTGGAAAAAGGGAGAGTTAGAAGTGCCTTATAAAAGTGTTCTAATCACTTTTGATGATGGATTTTTATCCAACTATCATTATGCATTTCCATTGTTAAAAAAATACAATATGAATGCAACTGTTTTCTTGATTGGAAAATCTGTAGACTTGGCCACACAAGAAGAATGGGACGGCAATATAAAGACTTATATGCCAATGAGTTTAGTGGAAAAATCAAAAGAAGAATATCCAAATATTGATTTTTGTTCTCATTCCTATGGATTACATGAGCAAAATGCCTTACGTGAAAATTCTATCAATGACATGAAAGATGATGATACGATTTTCCAACAGTTGATCGTTAAAACAAATGTTTTTGCATATCCTTTTGGAAGTTATAATCAAGCTATTACAGAAGCTTTGAAGGAAAAAGATTATGTAATGGCATTTCGCTATGGACCAACCAAGCACGATTACAAAAAGGCTTCCAGAAATGATGATAATTATGCCATTTCAAGGCTAAATGTATCACATGGTATGGCAATTTGGAAATTTGGATTGCGTTTATGGTTACCAAACTAGAGAAGGGAGAAAATACAGTGAATATTGAGAAAATTTATTTTCAAGCAACAGATGGCTTAGAATTGGATGGCTTATTGCATAAGGGAGAGAAAAAAAGTAGTTCTGTCATTTTATCAGTGCATGGCATGACGAGTAATTGTTTAAAAAAGAGAGAAGATGTAATTGCACGAGAAGCAATTGAAAACGGAATCGATTATTTTTCCTTTAACAATCGTGGCCACGATATTCAATCTTATGCGAGCCAAAAAGTAGGGGGAACCCATCAAAAAAAGATTATTGGCATGGCCAATGAGGATGTGCTTGATTCTGTTTATGATATCAAAGGAGCCATTTTGACTTTGCAAGAAAATGGTTATACAGATTTTTATTTACAAGGGCACAGCTTAGGATGTACTAAAGTAGTGTATACGTATCATCAGCTAAAAGAAGCAAAAGATCCATTAGTGAATTCGATAAAAGCTGTCATTTTATTGTCACTAATTGATATACCAAGAATGCAACAAATTTATTTAGGGAAACATTATCAGCCAATGATGCAAATAGCAGAAGAAAATGAGAAAAAAGAAAAGCTAGATCAATTGATGCCAAAAGAAGCTTTTATTCATCCAATCAGTACAAAAACCTATTTGCGTTATTTTCGTGATAATCAAGCTATCAATTTTGCACAGTATCATAATAAGGAATATGATTTCCCAGAATTGAGCCAAATTCAAGTTCCTTTATTTATGCGATGGGGAAACTTATATGAGATGATTGAGCAGAAGGCAGAAGATCTTGTTCAATTGATCCAAGAAAAAGTGCATAATCCATTCCAAGATATAGCTTATATAGAAGGGGCTGATCATGGATACTCACAGCATAAAGAGCAACTAGCAAAAGAAATCGTTCGTTTTTTAAAAAAGATACAATAAAATAAAATAAAATCATTTGGAAATATGTCTTGCAATCCCCAAAAATTAGTGATATATTTATAACCAAATTGAATAAATTAGGAGGAATACATTCAATGGGCTTATTTGGAAATTATAGTAAAAAAGAAGTTAATGGAACAAAACCAATTGTTAAAAAAATCAATGCATTAGAACCAGAAATGGAAAAATTAACAGATAAACAATTATCTGAAAAAACGATAGAATTTAAAAAAA
>CAMCHB010000015.1 GCA_945874585.1 uncultured Clostridium sp.
ATACTTTAGATATGGTAAATGGCTATTTAGAAAATATGTTGGGCAATACCACAGGAGGCGGTTCAACAAAGCCAGCTGCAGGAACTACCGTAACCAAACCAGGAAAATGGACCAGTACAGAAGTAACACCAATAGCAGATGGAAAGGGAGGAACCGTACCACTTCCAGGTGGATTTCACTATGTAGGAGGAGATAGCGAAACAGGGCTCGTTATATCCGATAAACAAGGAGATACCTTAAATAGTTCAGGAGTGAATATGGGAAATCAATTTGTATGGATACCCGTATCAGGTGAGGCTGATTTGACAAGAACTAATTTTGATTATACAACAGAACAGCCTACCCCAGGATTAAATACAATCTATACAGAGCCATATGCAGATGGATATTCTACAGAAGCAAATGAATACAATACAATGAAAACACAGGTATTAAACTATGGAGGATTTTATATTGGTAGATTTGAGGCAGGAGTCAATAATACGACATTAAGAAAAAAAGCTACAACAGCACAAACCGTAGTATGTAAAAAAGGAGTAGCCCCTTATAATTATGTCCCATGGGGCAAAGCAATGAATGATGCCAGTGAGATAGAAGGAGAAAGTGGAGCTGTGTATTTGGCCAAAAGCTTTGCTAGCCAACATAAATATACAAGTGTAACCAGTACCTTAACTTATGGATGTGAGTGGGATGCCATGTGTCGATATATAGGAGATAGTCAAAGAACAACTCCTAAAAAATCTGCACCAGAACTTACTGGAAGTGTAGCATCCGATGTATCCAAAAACATATATGATTTAGCAGGAAATTGTTATGAATGGAACATGGAGGCCTACCGTACGCCTTACCGTGTGGCGCGCGGAGGGGCTTACAACGATGTCTGTCCAGTTGGCTATCGCGGCATCTTCTATCCGACTGTCAACAATGGCGATTTTTCGTTCAGGCCCACACTTTATATAAAGTAACCTTGAACACTGATAGAGATACAGTGTAGAGGATAGTGTATAAAGAATAAAGGCCTTGTCAAGAATAGTGTGTAAATTTTTTTAATATTTTTTATTAGTAGTGCAATTTGGGTTCACTTCATTTTGTACTACTAATTTTTATGTAAAATTGATATAGATATCAAAAATTTTGCTTGGCCAATAAAATTGCATGATATTGTACATGAAGACTAATTGACATTTGGTGTGAAACGCGATAAGATACTAAAA
The DNA here is from genome assembly GCA_945874585.1 of uncultured Clostridium sp. Taxonomy (GTDB): domain Bacteria; phylum Bacillota; class Clostridia; order TANB77; family CAG-508; genus CAMCHB01. The sequence continues at coordinate 1,215 of CAMCHB010000015.1, forward strand.
ATAAAAAGAAATAAGAGGAAAGTGTATGAGAGATTTTGTTCATTTGCATGTGCATAGCGAATTTAGTTTGTTAGATGGTGCTAATCGTATCAAAGATTTACCAGTTCGAGCCAAAGAGCTTGGTATGAATGCGATTGCCATTACCGATCATGGAGTTATGTATGGAGCTGTTGATTTTTACAAGGCCTGCAAGAAAAATGGTGTTAAGCCGATTATTGGATGTGAAGTCTATGTGGCTCCGAGAAGTCGTTTTCAAAAAGAGCCAGGAATCGATAATCATTATGCTCATTTAATTTTGCTTGCCAAAAATAATACTGGCTATAAAAATTTAATCAAAATTGTATCCATTGGATTTATCGATGGATTTTATTATAAACCAAGAGTGGATTTGGAAACACTTGAAAAATATAGTGAGGGAATCATTTGTTTAAGTGCATGTTTGGCTGGTAGTATCAACCAGGCTATTTTAGACAATCGTCTAGAAGAAGCAAAAGAAATAGCACTATGGCATAAGCGTGTTTTTCGAGATGGCTATTATCTAGAACTACAATACAATGGAATTCGAGAACAAGCCATTGTAAATCAACGCTTGATTCAAATGAGCCGAGAATTAGATATTCCATTGGTAGCTACCAATGATGCACATTATTTAAAAAAAGAAGATGCTTATAATCATGAAGTATTGTTATGCATTCAAACTGGAAAACGCATGACAGATGAAGATCGTATGCGTTTTACCACCAATGAATTTTACATAAAAAGTCCAGAGGAAATGTATGAACATTTTACCAATGTACCAGAAGCCATTGAGAATACCGTGAAAATTGCAGAAGAATGTAATGTAGAATTTGAGTTTGGTGTAACCAAATTACCTCATTATGATGTACCAGAAGAATTTCCAACACACGATGCTTATTTTCGTAAATTATGTGATGATGGCATAAAAAAAAGATATGGAGATCCTATTCCGGAAGAAGCAAAACAACGTTTGGAATACGAAATTTCAGTCATTGAGAAAATGGGCTATGTCGATTACTATTTGATTGTATGGGATTTTATCAATTATGCGAAATCACAAGGCATTGCGGTAGGACCAGGTAGAGGTTCAGGAGCTGGATCCTTGGCCGCCTATGCGATTGGCATTACAGATATTGATCCACTAAAATATAATTTACTGTTTGAGCGATTTTTAAATCCTGAAAGAGTCAGTATGCCAGATTTTGATATTGATTTTTGTTATGAAAGAAGACAAGAGGTTATCGACTATGTGGCACGTAAATATGGAGAGGATCATGTAGCACAAATTATTACCTTTGGAACGATGTCAGCTCGTATGGTAATTCGTGATGTGGGAAGGGCTTTAGATATTCCCTATGCAGAAGTAGATAAATTGGCTAAAATGATTCCTTTTGAATTACATATTACCATTCAAAAAGCATTGGAACAAAACCGTGAGCTAAAACTTTTGTATGATACAGATGAAAAGGTACATAAATTATTAGATATTTCCATGGCACTTGAAGGTTTGCCAAGACAGGCATCTACACACGCCTGTGGAGTGGTTATTACACGTGATCCAGTTGATACCTATGTTCCACTTTATGTGCGAGATGGAGCTATTTCAACCCAATACATTATGACAACTTTGGAAGAATTGGGGTTGCTAAAAATGGACTTTTTGGGACTTCGTACCTTAACGGTGATTGAAGACGCCAAAAAATTGGTGAAAGAAAATCGCCACCTAGAGGTAAAGTTTGATGAAAACATGAATGATCCCAATGTCTATAAATTGTGGTGTGAAGGCAAAACATCAGGTATTTTCCAATTTGAAAGTGCAGGCATGACGAATTTCATGAAAGAGCTAAAACCAGATGGCTTGGAAGATATTATCGCCGGAGTTTCATTGTATCGACCAGGACCAATGGATCAAATCCCAAGATATATTCGTAACAAAAAGGATCCAGAACATGCGGTATATACCCACCCATCCCTAGAGCCAATTTTAAATGTAACTTATGGCTGTATGGTTTATCAGGAACAGGTTATGCAGATCGTACGTGATTTAGCTGGATATTCACTTGGTAGAGCTGATTTGGTACGTCGAGCAATGGGAAAGAAAAAATTGGATGTTATGGCAAAAGAACGAGAATATTTTATTTATGGAAAAACAGATGAACAAGGAAATGTAGAAATACCAGGTTGTATCCGAAATGGAATTGATGAAGCTTCAGCTAATAAAATATTTGATGAGATGGCAGAGTTCGCTAAGTATGCCTTTAACAAATCACATGCAGCTGCCTATGCAGTTGTATCTTATCGAACGGCTTATCTAAAAGCATATTACCCAGAGGAGTTCATGGCAGCCACATTAAATAGCTTTTTGGGGAATTTAGAGAAGGTTCCAGAATATATTGATGAATGTAGAAGGTTAAAAATTGAAATTCTAAAACCTTCGATTAACAAAAGCTTAACCAAATTTACCGTGGATCAAAAACGCATTCGATTTGGCATGGGAAGCATTAAAAATGTTGGAATTGCGGCGGTAGATAGTATTGTAGCGGAACGACAAAAAAACGGACCATTCCAAAGTTTTACCGATTTTTGCGAACGTATGCAAAATGAAACCGTTAACAAAAAATGCATAGAATCTTTGATCAAAGCAGGCACTTTTGATGAATTTGAACAAACCAGAAGTACTTTGTTAGCTTCTTTCGAAGGTATTTTAGATACGATCAATTCTAACCAACGCAAAAGTATGGAAGGTCAAGTGACCATGTTTGATTTAGGAAATTCAGACGAAAACTTGCAGGAAATGAAATATCATTATCACGTTTTGCCTGAACTTCCAGAACGTGAATTATTGAAAAATGAAAAAGAAATGTTGGGAATTTATATCACAGGTCATCCACTTGAAAAATTGCGAAAAACAATTGAAAGAAGGACCAATATCAATAATTTGAAAATTACGAAAATGGTGGAAGAAAACAATTTTACAAAAGATAATAGTCAAGTCCGTTATGCGGGAATCATCACACAGGTTAAGAAAAAATACACAAAAAACAATACCATCATGGCTTTTGTAACCATTGAAGATTTATACGGAAGCATGGAGATTATTGTATTTGATCGATGCTATGCCCAGTATGCTTCTTTGTTATTGGTGGATAATATTGTGTTAGTAGAAGGAAAATTTAGCATTCGCGAAGATGAAGAACCCAAAATTGTGGCAAGGGAAATTTCAGAATTAAAAGAAGAAAAGACACATGTATTGGAAATTGATATTACAGATTTATCCGATAGCCAAAAAGATCAATTAAGAGGCATCTTAAAGTTTTTCATGGGAGAAAGGAGTAATGTTCCTGTTTCCATTTGGAACCAAGGGGAAGAAAAACCAGCAGGAGCTATTTACTTAAATCAGAATATATATCAAGAATTTCAGAAAATGTTAGGGGATAAGGTAAAATTAAAATAAGTGTTTTACTTGATTTTTCCTGAAAAATCGAAAACAGGGGTACACAAAAGTCCAAAAATGTGGTAAGATTAAAAAGTATATGGCAAAGAATAGAAAATGCTTAAAAAGAGAAAGTACCCAAAATAAAAAGGAGGAATTAGCATGTCAGGACATAGCAAATGGCACAATATACAAGCTAAAAAAGGAAAAGCAGATGCAGCAAGAGGAAAAATATTCACAAAATTAGGAAGAGAATTATTGATGGCTGTTAAAATGGGAGGACCTGATCCAGCCGCTAATTTTAAGTTAAAAGATGTAATTTCAAAATGTAAGGCAAACAATATGCCAAATGACACCATAAAAAATGCTATTAAAAAGGCATCAGGAGCAGGTAATTCAGAAAATTATGAAGAAATTACTTATGAGGGATATGGACCAGCTGGTGTTGCAGTTGTTGTGAATGCGGCAACCGATAACAAAAATAGAACAGCTTCTGACGTACGTCATATCTTTGATAAATTTGGAGGAAATTTAGGAACAACTGGTTGTGTGTCTTATATGTTTAGTCGAAAAGGGGTAATCCTTGTAACCAAGGAAGATAACGACATTAGTGAAGATGATTTAATGTTATTATGTGTTGATGCAGGAGCCGAAAATTTTGAACCAAACGAAGAATTTTATGAAATTACAACCACACCAGATGATTTTTCAAAAGTTGTAGAAGCTTTAGAACAAAATCACGTAAAGCTTGAGCAAGCAGAAATTCAATTGGTTCCATCTACTTATGTTACATTAGATGAAGAAAAAGCAAAAAAAATGCAGTTATTGCTTGACCATCTAGAAGAATTAGATGATGTTATGGATATCTACCACAATTGGGAAGAATAAGAAAAGGCTTGCATTTATGAAAAATATGTAGTAAAATAAAAATGCTTTCAAAAGCATACCACCTACTTAGTTTTGGGATAATGACACAACCAAGACTCAGTTGATGGCATATGATAGATTATTAGGAGGTGTAGCAAATGACAAAAGAGAGAAAACAAGAAATTATCAATACTTATAAAAGAGAGGAGAACGATACTGGATCTCCAGAAGTTCAAATTGCTTTATTAACAGAAAGAATCAACGAATTAACTGAGCATTTGAAAGTTCATAAAAAAGATAATCATTCTAGAAGAGGTCTTTTAAAAATGGTTGGTAAAAGAAGAAATTTACTAAACTATTTAGCCAAAAAAGATATCGAAAGATATAGAGCTATTGCTCAAAAGTTATCTTTAAGAAAATAATTTTAAAAGAGCAGAATTAACTTACAGAAGTTTTTCTGCTCTTTTGAAAAATCTACCAGAAGTTTTATTTCTGAGATTTTCAGTAGCTTGTATTCATTTATTTTGCTTAAGAACAAATGAATAGAGGTTACGATATTTCAAAGTAGGCTTCTGGTAAGAAGAGAAGAAATAGAGGAGGAAATGAAATGTTTAAAAGTTATAGTATGGAATTAGCTGGTAGAACGCTAACCATTGAAACAGGTAAAATGGCTGGACTAGCCAATGGAAGTTGTTTGGTTCGATATGGTGATACCTGTGTACTTGTATGTGCAACTGCTTCAAAAGAACCAAGAGAGGATATAGACTTTTTCCCATTATCCGTAGATTATGAAGAAAGATTATATTCTGTTGGAAAAATACCAGGAAGTTTTCAAAAGAGAGAAGGTCGTCCATCTGAAAAAGCAATTTTGACTTCTCGTGTAATTGATCGACCAATTCGTCCCCTTTTCCCAAAGGATTTTCGTAATGATGTAAGTGTTACAGCTTTAGTTTTATCCGTAGAACAAGATAACTCACCAGAAATTTGTGCTATGATAGGTTCTTCTGTGGCTTTAACTATTTCAGATATTCCATTTGGTGGACCAACTGGATCTGTTAGTGTAGGTTATGTAGATGACAAGATTGTTATCAATCCAACTGAAGAACAAAGAGAAAAAAGTCGATTGCATTTAACGGTTTCTGGTACATTAGAAAAAATAGCCATGATTGAAGCGGGAGCCGATGAAATTCCAGATGATCTTATGTTAGAGGCTATCAAACAAGCCCATGTTGAAATTAAGAAAATTTGTGAATTTATTTTAAAAATTAAAGCAGAAATTGGAAAAGAGAAATTTGCTTATCAATCATTTGCAGTAGATCCAGAAATTTATGCAGAAGTAGAAAAACAATTCAAAGATAGAATGTATCATGATGTACAAGAAGTTGACAAAACAAAACGTGATGCCAAAGTGGATGCTATTACAGACGAAGTGGTAGCTTATTTTACAGAAAAATTAGAACCAGAAGTTCTAGAAACAAAGAAAAGAGATATACTAGATAGTGTGAACAAATTGGAAAAACAATGTGTACGTGAATTGATTTATCGTGAACATAAAAGACCAGATGGTAGAAAATTAGACGAAATAAGACCACTTTCTTGTGAAGTTGGAGTATTACCACGTGTACATGGAAGCGCTTTGTTTACAAGAGGACAAACACAAGTATTATCTGTTGCTACCTTAGGAATGGTAAGCGAAGAACAAATTTTAGATGGATTGGACAATGAAGAATCTAAAAGATATATGCATCATTATAATTTCCCAGCTTATAGTGTGGGAGAAGCAAGACCATCTAGAGGACCAGGAAGAAGAGAAATTGGTCATGGTGCTTTAGCTGAAAGAGCTTTAGAGCCAGTGATTCCAAGTCAAGATGAATTCCCATATGCTATTCGTGTGGTATCTGAGGTATTAAGTTCTAATGGTTCTACTTCACAAGCGAGTGTTTGTGGCAGCACGTTAGCCTTGATGGATGCAGGTGTTCCAATTAAAAAGCCTGTTGCCGGTATTTCTACTGGTTTGGTAACAAGTCCAGATCATGATGGAAAATACATTATGCTAACCGATATTCAAGGATTAGAAGATTTCTTTGGCGATATGGATTTCAAAGTAGCAGGAACCAAAGATGGTATTACAGCTATTCAGGTTGATATTAAAGTGGATGGATTAACCTATGATATCATTGCAGAAGCTTTTGCTAGGACCCATAAAGCACGAGAATATATTTTAGATGAAATTATGCTAAAACAAATAGCAGAACCTAGAAAAGAAATTTCAAAATATGCACCAAAAATTATTCATACCCAAATAAAAGTTGATAAAATCAAAGATGTTATCGGAACAGGTGGTAAGGTAATTAACAAGATTATAGCTGAGACAGGTGTCAAAATTGATATTGAGGAAGATGGAAATGTGTTCATTTATTCACAAGACAATGAAAAAGGTAACCAAGCTTTAAAAATGATTGAAGAAATTGTTCGTGAAATTGAATTAGGTGAAACATACGAAGGAACTGTTATCAAAATTGTTCCATTTGGTGCTTTTGTTAGTCTAGGTGGAGGCAAAGAAGGTTTAATTCATATTTCAAAACTTTCTAAAAAGCGAGTCGAAAAAGTAGAAGATGTTGTTAAAGTAGGCGATCCAGTTCGTGTCAAAGTAATTGAAATTGACCATCAAGGAAAAATCAACTTAAGAAGAATAGAAGAATAAAATAAAAAGTAGGTTATGAATATTTCATGAATATGAAAAAATATGTTGAATATTACGGAAAAATATCTTATAATACTATATGAGGTAATTTAAATACAAAAGAGAGGAATCTTTCCTTAGGGAAATACAAGGTCCCTCATTTGTGATGAAAAGAGAGGTTGAGAATGGATTATTTATATATACTCCAACAAGCCTTAATATGGATTGTCACTATATTTTGGCTTTATCAAATCATGGTTAGTGTTAGTTCTTTAATTAAATTAAAGGATAAACCTTTATTGGTAAAAAAAGATCATAAATTTATGGCAATTATTCCGGCACACAATGAAGAAGCTGTTATTGTAAATTTAATTGAGAGCTTAAAGAAACAAAATTATCCAAAGGATTTATTAGATATTTATGTAATTGCAGATAATTGTACAGATCAAACAGCTAAAATTGCCAAAGAGCATGGTGCTATTGTGTATGAGAGAATCGATGAAGTGCATAAGACAAAAGGTTATGCCATGAACTGGTTCTTAAATAAAATGATTCAAAAAAATGCTGACTATGATGCTTTCTGCGTTTTCGATGCAGATAATATCGTGGACGAAGATTTTATGAAAAATATGAATAAAAAATTATGCCAAGGGGAAGACATTGTACAGGGCTATCGTGATATCAAAAATCCAACGGATAGTTGGGTATCAGCAGGCTATGCTATTTTCTATTGGACTATGAATCGTTTTTATCATTTAGCTCGATACAATTTAGGATTATCACCATTGATCAATGGTACAGGTTTTATGGTTCGATTTGATTTAATCAAAAAAGAAGGCTGGAATACAAAAACCTTAACAGAAGATATTGAATTTTCTTTAAAGAATATTATCAAAGGCAGAAAGATTGGATGGGCTATTGATGCAAAAGTTTATGATGAACAGCCAATAGGCTTTCGTCAATCATGGTCACAACGATCTAGATGGACAGTTGGACATTTACAATGCATGAAGTATTACACAACAGATTTAGTAAAGTCTGTGAAAGAGCATAAATCTTTACTAAATTTTGATGGTTTGCTATATATTTTGGGTATTCCAATGATGCTTCTTACCTTTTTACTATTAGGTGTTAACCTAGGTATTTACATGGTAGACGGCATGACATTTACGGAACTAATGGAGAATTATGGACGTTACTTGTTTGCTACCTTCTTAATGCCAATTGCAACTGCTATTTTAATTATGGTTTTGGATAAAAGACCAATTAAACCTATGCTAAAAGGATTAGCTTTGTATCCTCTATTCATGGGATCATGGATTCTAATCAATATAAAATGTATTATTAAACCAAATACAAAATGGGAGAAAATCAATCACGTAAGAGATGTAAAAATCAATGAAGTGGCCTAATATAAAAGAAGCTATTGCTTTTTGCAATAGCTTCTTTTAATGGACAACTGGCTCAAAAAGTATTATAATAAAGATAAGAATGTTTTATTTATTCTATTTTTGGAGGAGGAACAACATGATGATAAACAACTACAATTTCCAAAAAGGGTCAAATTTATTGGCATTGATTTCTGATCAAGATTACGTAGAAAGAAGAGAAGTTTTATTCCGTGTTATCAATCAATTTGATCAGGAAGGAATTCACTATGGTATTACATTTTCCTTGAATCTTTTTATGCAAGGCATAGTGGATGACTTTAATGACATTGATATTTTTGTTGCAGAAGAAGACATACCACGGATGATTGAAGTTATGAAATTCATGCATGCTAGTTTGGAAAAAATAGGTGGAAATGGATTTTGTAAATCGGATCATTTCTTCTCATACATGGTAGATGGTGTTCAAGTAGAAATTATGGTTGGCTTTCGGATCAATACTTATGGAACAACTTATTATTACCCACTGAATTTAAAGGAATTAGACTTTGTTCAGATTTATGGTAAAAAAATTCCATTGGTACCGGCAGAAGCATTGTTTATCTCATATTTTATGATGATAGAATGGCAACCGCGTCGTATTCATAAGTGGAATCTTTTAAAAAGCTATTTAGAATTTAATGGCGTTGAATTCCAATCTGTATTTGTAAAAGCTTTGACAACCAATTTGCCAAAACAATTACGCAATGAAATCAAAAGATTATTAGCCAATCAATAATTGACTAACACAAAAAAGCATGATAGAAACAATTGTTTTTATCGTGCTTTTTTGCTGAAAAAATGAAATGAATCTCTTGCATGGCATAGAGGCCTGTGTTACAATTTAAGAGAATAAGGAGTGAGGGTATGCAAACATTACGATTTATTGGAACAGATGCAGGTTTTGGCGAGCACAATAACGCAGCTTATGTCTGTGAAAAGGAACATTTTATTTTGATGGATTGTGGTTTTGCTGTTTTTAGTGAAATAAAAAATCGATTTGATTGGAAACAGTATACTAAAATTGATGTGATCATTACGCATTTGCACAATGATCATGCAGGTTCTTTGAGCCAATTCATTTTATTTTTATTTTTTGTTTATCACAAGCAAGTGAATATTATTACCAAATGCCAACATATGAGAGATTATCTAGATATGACAGGAACGCCGAAAGAGGCATATACTTTACAGGAAAGTAATGAATTCGTTTCGATGATTCCAACGAAACATGTAGATGGTATAGATTCTTATGGATTTCAAATGATATGGAAAAAAAGAAAAATTGTTTATACAGGAGATACCTGTATTTTAGATCCTTTTTTAGAAGTAGCTCAAATGAGTGATGAATTTTATGTGGATGTTTCAAAAGGTGGTGGCGTTCATCTTCAAATTGATGCCATTATGCCTCAACTAGAAGATATCCAAAAACACAACACAGAAATATATTTTATGCATCTGGATGATCGAGCTTATATACAAAAGGAAACCAAAGAAAAAATTCAATTAGCAAAAGAAACTTAGAAAATAGTGTAGATAATCATAGCAAAATAGTATATAATAGAGCGAGAAAATTGAGCAAATGATAGGAGGATTATCATGGTAAAAACCTATGGATTTGTAGGACCTTCTGGAACAGGGAAAAGCTATCGAGCACAATTTGTAGCGGGTAAGAAGGGAATCCATTATATCATTGATGATGGTTTACTGATTCATGAAAATGAAGTAATTGCAGGAAAGTCTGCCAAAAAGGCGCCAACCAAAATTGAAACCATTCGAGAAGCATTGTTTACAAGACCAGAACAAAGAACAGATATCATGCAAGCAATTCAAAAATATAAGCCAAAGAGTATTTTAATTTTGGGAACATCGGATAATATGGTCAAGAAAATTGCCGAAAATTTGCAATTGCCACCTATTTCTGAAATTGTATACATAACAGATGTGGCAACAGAGGAAGAGATTGAAACGGCAAGACATATTCGTGTAACAGAAGGAAAACACGTTATACCAGTTCCAACCTTTGAAATCAAAAAAGATTTTTCTGGTTTTTTATTGGATCCCTTGCAAATATTTCGAACCAAAAGCAATGAAAAACCATATATTACCGAAAAATCTATTATTCGACCTACTTTTAGCTACTTAGGAAATTTTACAATATCAGATACCGTATTTCGACAAATAGCAGAATATCTTGCCTCAAAAACAGAGGAAATTGAAAAAGTATCCAAAACAAGGATTGATAATTATGGAGATGGCATATCTGTTTACATGGAAATTATCGTCATATATGGATACAATGTCGTGGAAAGTTTGCAGCATTTTAAAGTAAAATGTAAAAGAGAAATTGAAAAATTAACTTCTATGAATGTAGTAAAAGTGGAAGTAGTTGCAAAAGGAATGTATAAACCAGAAAATGAAGAAAACGGGGGGAACTAATCATGTCTTTTCTTGTCGCAATAGATGGACCAGCTGGAAGTGGAAAAGGAACCATTGCTAAAACAATAGCAAAAAAATTAAATTTTGTTAGTATCGATACAGGAGCTATGTATCGTTGCGTAGCTCTGTATTTTTTAGAGCATAAAATAGATCTAAACAATCAAGAGCAAGTTGCTAATGCCTTGCAACAAATACAAGTTGATTTACAATACGATGACCAAGAACATCCAAAAGTTTTATTAAATGGAGCAGATGTGACACAGGCAATCCGTGAAAAGACGGTTTCAGCATGCGTGTCAGCTGTTTCAAGTATTCGAGAAGTTCGCTTAAAATTGATCGAATTGCAACGAGAAATGGCCAAAGGGAAAAAGGTCATTATGGAGGGAAGAGATATTACAACAGTTGTATTTCCGCAAGCTGATCTTAAAATTTATATGGATGCAGCAGTTGAAACAAGAGCACAAAGACGTTATGAAGAAATGAAGGTGAAAGATCCACATATTTCTTATGAATATGTATTAGAGAGCATAAAAAAGCGTGACAAAATGGATCGAGAAAAATCATTTGGTGCATTAAAAATGGCTCCAGATGCTATTTTAATTGATACCACTCATTTAACCATTGAGGAAACTTTGCAAAAGATGATCGATCTGATTGAAGAAAAATTATCTCAGAAATAGAAAGGATGAAAAATATGAAAAAAATAGTAAAAGCTTTTTTGTATTTTCTATGCTTAGTGGTGTATCGTGTCAAAAAAGTACATGAAGAAAACGTTCCCAAAGAGGGAAGTTATATTATATGTGCTAATCATGTTCATGCCCTAGATGCTCCTGTCATGGTATTGTCTTCCAAGAGGGATATTCGCATGATTGCCAAAGAGGAACTTTTTCAAAACCCTTTATTAGCTTGGCTTCGGAAATCTATTTGGTGTGATAGCGATTAAACGTGGAACCGGCGATATCGATGCCATGAAAAAAGCATTTCGTGCTATCAAAGAGGGACATATTGTAGGAATTTTTCCAGAGGGGACACGAAATGGCATGAAAAAAGGAGTCAAATTTCACAGTGGAGCAGCATTGATTGCGCTTAAAACCAAAACACCTATTATTCCAGTGGGAATTCAAGGAGATTTCAAACCATTTCATAAAGTAAAAGTGAATTATGGAAAGCCAATGGAATTTTCAGAATATGCAGGTTGTACAAAAGATCGAGAAGTTTTAGACAAAATTACAAATCAAGTCATGAATGAGGTTATACGATTGACAAATGAAAAAAATTAGGATATAATAATATGCCGTATAAGTGATAAAAAGTAGAGGGTTCTACTTTTTGTTTCACGTAAAAGAGAGAATGAAGGGGAATAGAAAATGAATAATAAAAATATTAGAAATGTTGCAATTATCGCCCATGTTGATCATGGAAAAACGACTTTAGTCGATGCTTTGTTAAAACAAAGCCATGTTTTTAGAGACAATGAACAAGTGTCTGAAAGAATTATGGATTCTAATGATTTGGAAAAAGAAAGAGGTATTACCATTCTTTCTAAAAATACATCTGTTATGTACAATGGCGTAAAAATCAATATTGTTGACACACCGGGACATGCTGATTTTGGTGGAGAAGTAGAACGTGTATTAAAAATGGTAGATGGTGTTCTTTTATTAGTAGATGCTTTTGAAGGACCTATGCCACAAACCAGAGAAGTGCTAAAAAAAGCATTATCTTTGCATTTGAAACCAATTGTTGTGATCAATAAAATTGATCGTCCTGGTTGTAATCCTCAAAAAGTAGTAGACCAGGTATTGGATTTATTTATCGAATTAGGAGCTAGTGATGAACAATTAGATTTTCCAGTTATCTATGCATCTGCTAAAAATGGAATTGCTAAAATGAGTTTGGATGAAGATTCAAAAGATGTTCACTGTATTTTTGAAACTATTATCAATTGTATCAACCCACCAGCTTGTGAGATAGAAGGATCTGCTCAAATGCTAGTGTCTAACATTGATTACGATGATTATTTAGGACGTATTGCTGTCGGCAGAATCGAAAGAGGTACCATTGAAGTTGGTATGAATGTTGCTGTATGCAAAAAAGATGATATCATTGTCAATGGAAAAGTAGCTAAATTATTTACTTATATGGGACTTAAAAAAGTAGAAGTTGAAAAAGCATCTGCTGGTGAAATTGTAGCTTTATCAGGTATTAGTGATATTAACATTGGAGATACCATCAGTGATATAAATGATCCAGAAAAAATACCATTTGTTGACATCGATGAACCAACTGTTTCTATGACATTTAGTGTAAACGATGGACCATTTGCTGGTAAAGAAGGTAAATTTATTACTTCTCGTCATATTCGTGATCGTTTGTTTAAAGAATTAGAGAGAAATGTAAGTTTACGAGTAAAAGAAACGGACCGTGCTGAAAGCTTTGAAGTAGCTGGCCGTGGTGAATTACATTTATCTGTTTTAATCGAAACAATGAGAAGAGAAGGATTTGAATTATTGGTTTCAAGACCAAAGGTTATTTTCAAAGAGATCAATGGACAAAAATGTGAGCCAATGGAACTTTTAGTGGTGAATGTACCGGATGATTGTATTGGAAACGTAATTGAAAAAATTGGAAGAAGAAAAGGCGAAATGATCAATATGGAGCCATCTGAAGAAGGTAGAACCAAGATTGAATTTAAGATTCCTGCTAGAGGTTTAATTGGATATCGTACCGAATTTATGACAGATACAAAGGGAAATGGAACGATGAATAGTGTGTTCGATTCTTATGAGCCATATAAGGGAGAAATTTCAGCTCGTAATAGAGGAACCTTAATTGCTTTTGAAGCTGGTACATCTGTTACTTATGGCTTATACAATGCACAAGAAAGAGGAGAATTATTTATAGGACCTGGTACAGAAGTATATGAAGGTATGATTGTTGGATTGAATTCACGTGCTGAAGATATTTCTATTAACGTATGTAAAGAAAAGCATTTAACCAATACGAGAGCTTCTGGATCTGATGATGCCTTACGTTTAGTACCACCAATTCAATTCTCTTTGGAGAAGGCAATCGAATTTATTCAAGATGACGAATTGGTTGAAGTAACTCCATTAAATATTCGTTTAAGAAAGAAAATATTAGATACCAAAACAAGAGAAAGAATGGCAAGAAAATAAAATGAAAGAAGAAATATTAGCGCAGATCAAAAGAGAATCGCTAGAAGAACATATTCCAATTATTATGGATGACACGTTAGCGGTTATTCAAAAAATATTGAAAGAGGAAAAGCCAGCTAGAATACTTGAGATTGGAACAGCTACTGGCTATTCTTCTATCTGTTTTGCACGCTGTTGCGAAAACACAGTTGAGATTGACACAATTGAAAGAGATGGAGAACGTGCGGAAGTAGCTAAACAAAATATTGAGAAAATGGGTTTACAGGAACAAATTCATATATTAGTAGGAGATGCATTGGAAATTTTACCAACTCTTACGGAGGAGAGTTATGATATCATTTTTATTGATGCAGCCAAAGGAAAGTATCCATTTTTCTTAGAGCAAAGTATTCGTTTAGCCAAAAAAAAGGCTGTTATCTTAGCCGACAATATTTTGTACAAGGGCTATGTCTTAGGAGATTATCATAAACATAAGCAGCGTACAGCGGTTAATCATTTACGTGAATACATTAAAGAATCAACTGAAAATCCTAATTTGCAAACGAAAATTCTAGATGTAGGAGATGGCTTAGCCATTAGTCAATTACAGAAAGAATAAAATAAGAATAAAAAAAGAACCTTTTTACGAAGTAATTTGTAAAAGGGCTCTTTTTAACTTAACCAATAAACTGAAAATAAAGTAGCAACTAAATTGCTTTTTTCCCAATAACCTATGCTGGATAAAATGCAATCAATGATAGCAATTATAACCAATAGCTTTAAGATAGAGTCTTGAAAAAGAACGGGAACTTTTTGAAAAATCGGATTCGTTATTTTTTGGATACAAGGATGAATGAGATGAATGACAACTAATCCAATAATGCCCCAACCAAAAGAATAGAATAGGCTAATACGACCATTGACGTTCATAAAGTCTTGGGTATAATCCCACCATTTTAGATGAAAGATGGCATCTAATCCATAACTTACGACATATTCAAATATCGAAAATACTAAAATGGATAAAAAGAAAAGCTTAAGTGGTTTTTGACGATAACGAGATAGCCACAAGATCATAATGAGCATCCCAAAACCATAGATCGGGCAAATGGGACCAATCAAAAAACCACGATTTTCAAAATGTCCTAATACGAGAAAAGAATAGCCTGTTTCCAGCAACCACCCAAGTGCTGAATAAATGAAAAAATAGCACACAAGGCGATCCATATTCAGTTTTATTTTGTTCATTTTTTCACTCAACGAAAATATCCTCCTTAAAAAACTACGCTTATCATATCAAATATGATAGAAAAAGTAAATATATGAATATCACTTCATAAAATTTTAAGAGATGAAGAGGAAGATTTAACCAATCCATATGGA
>CAMCHB010000016.1 GCA_945874585.1 uncultured Clostridium sp.
TGGGCTCGGAGATGTGTATAAGAGACAGAAGCAAAATAAATAAAAAATGGATTATAAAAATGCAGCAAATGAAAGTGCATTTTTATAATTCTTTTTTTATATAATAGCTGTTCATTTGAAAATTTTCTATTTATAGTCGAAAATATAAATCAATAAGAAAAATTTCAAATGAAAAGGAAGAAAAACTTGAATTCTTAAAAAAGTTGTTATAGAATGAATTTGCAAAATTTTATAAGGTACAGATGTATCAGAAAGGAAGGACATTATGTCAATTAAAATTGGAATCAATGGCTTTGGAAGAATTGGAAATTTAGCCTTCCAAGCTGCTTTAGAAAAGAAAGAAGTGGAAGTGGTTGCGATAAATGACCCATTTATGGCACCTGATTATATGGCTTACATGGTAAAATTCGATACCATGCATGGCAGATTTAAAGGAGAAGTATCTCATGCAGATGGAAAATTGATTGTTAATGGACATGAGGTAAAAGTATTTAATGAAATGGATCCTAAAAATATTCCTTGGGGTCAACTAGGAGTAGAATATGTATTAGAGTGTTCTGGAGCTTTTACAACAACAGAAAAAGCACAAGCTCACTTAGAAGCAGGAGCTAAAAAAGTTATCATTAGTGCTCCATCAAAGGATGCACCAATGTTTGTTATGGGTGTTAACAATCAGACCTATACAAAGGATATGAATATTATTTCAAATGCTTCATGTACAACAAACTGCTTGGCACCTCTTGCCAAAGTAATTCATGATAATTTTGGAATCAAAGAAGGTCTTATGACAACAGTTCACTCAACAACAGCAACACAAAAAACAGTAGATGGAGCTTCTAAAAAAGATTGGAGAGGCGGAAGAGCTGCTTCTGGCAATATCATTCCTTCTTCAACAGGAGCTGCTAAAGCTGTTGGAAAAGTTATTCCAGAATTAAATGGTAAATTAACAGGTATGGCATTTAGAGTTCCAACACTTGATGTATCTGTAGTTGATTTAACATGCAACTTAGAAAAACCAACTTCATATGAAGAAATTTGCGCAGCTGTTAAACGTGCTTCTGAAAATGAAATGAAAGGTATTATTGAATACGTAGATGAAGATGTTGTATCATCTGATTTCTTAGGTGATGAACATACTTCAATCTTTGATAGCAAAGCTGGTATTGCTTTGACTGATAGTTTTGTGAAATTAGTTGCTTGGTATGATAATGAATGGGGTTATTCACATAAATTAGTTGACTTAGCAATTTATATAGCTGGTGTAGATAAACAATAGAATTCATATAAAATGTCCTAAAAGAGATTGAATTTTTATGATGGAACAGATCAAAATAAAGTTCAAAAGCTCGTTAGGACTTTTTGAAAATATGGCAAATAAAAAAGGAGTTGATTCTATATGAATAAAAAAACAGTAAGAGATATTGATGTAAATGGAAAGAAAGTCTTATTAAGATGTGATTTTAATGTACCACAAGATGAAGATGGAAACATAACAGATAATAGAAGAATTGTAGCTGCGTTGGATACAATTCATTATTTATTAGATCATCATGCAAAAGTAATTTTATGTTCTCATTTAGGAAGACCAAAGGGACAAGTAAAAAAGGAATTTTCATTAAAACCAGTAGCAGAAGAATTGGAAAAATTATTGCACCAAAAAGTTTCATTGGCAAAAGATGTTGTGGGAGAAAGTGCTAAAAGTCTAGTGAGCCAAATGAAGGAAGGCGATGTTGTTTTATTAGAAAATGTTCGTTTTGAAAAAGGAGAAGAAAAAAATGATCCTGCATTTGCAAAACAATTAGCAAGCCTAGCTGATGTGTATGTAGATGATGCTTTTGGAACGACACATAGGGCACATGCTTCAACAGCAGGAGTAGCACAATACTTACCAGCTGTAGCCGGATTTTTAGTAGAGAAAGAAATCAATTTCATGAGCAATGCTTTAAAAAATCCAAAAAGACCATTTGTTGCAATCTTAGGAGGCGCAAAAGTTTCTGATAAAATTGGTGTAATTGATGCATTGATGGAAAAAGTAGATACCTTAATTATTGGTGGAGGTATGGCTTATACATTCTTTAAAGCACAAGGTTATAACATTGGTAACTCTATGTGCGAAGCAGACAAAATCGATCTAGCTTTAGGCTTAATGGAAAAGGCAAAGCAAAAAAAGGTTAAATTGATGTTGCCAGTAGATACTGTAATTGGAAAAGAATTTAAACGTGATACAGAAAGCAAAATTGTAAAATCAACAGAGATACCAAATGATTGGGAAGGCTTTGATATTGGACCTAAATCAGTTGAGATATTTGGCGATGAAATCAAAAAAGCAAAAACTGTTGTATGGAATGGACCTTTAGGATTATTTGAGTTTGATAAATTTGCTGTTGGAACCAATGCAATTGCTAAAATATTAGCAGAAACAGATGCTACAACTATTATTGGTGGTGGAGATTCAGCAGCTGCTATCGAAAAAGCTGGTTTATCAGATAAAATGACACACGTTTCAACCGGTGGAGGCGCTTCATTGCAATTATTAGAAGGTAAGCCATTACCAGGTATTGAATGTTTGGAAGACAAATAGGAGGAAGAGATGAGAAGAAAAGTTATAGCAGGCAATTGGAAAATGAATATGCTACCAAATGAAGCCATGAATTTTATCAATGAATTAGCACCAATTGTTAAAGATACAAAGCATGAAGTTATTTTATGTGTTCCATATATTGATTTATTTTATACCTTACTTCATGCACAAGGCACCAATATCAAAATTGGTGCGCAAAATATGCATTGGGAAAAAAGTGGTGCCTATACAGGAGAAATTTCTGGTGAAATGTTAAAAGCCATTGGAGTAGAATATGTCATTATTGGACATTCTGAAAGAAGAAGATATTTTGCAGAAACAGATGAAACAGTCAATAAAAAAGTAAAAGCTGCTTTATCTTATGGATTAAAACCAATCATTTGTGTAGGAGAAACTTTGGAACAAAGAGAAGCTGGAAAAGCAATTGAAACGATTCAGATGCAAACAGAAAAAGCATTAAAAGATGTACCAGCTGAACAATTAGATAAATTGATTGTTGCTTATGAACCAATTTGGGCAATTGGAACCGGAAAAACGGCTACCGCAGAAGAAGCAAACGAAGCAATTGTCTCAATTCGACAGGAAATTTCAAAAATATATGGACAGGACGTGGCTCAAAGAGTTATAATACAATATGGCGGAAGCGTAAAATCAACTAATGCTAAGGAATTGTTCACGATGAGTGATATTGATGGAGGATTAGTTGGTGGAGCAAGCCTAAAAGCAGATGAATTTAGTAAAATCGTGAATTACGAAAAATAAAAGAAAAAATACACGAGATTTCACAAACTGACTTTTAAGAAAATGACTTCAAGTGGAGGTTAAGATGGATAAAAAACTGACAATGTTGATGATTCTAGATGGTTTTGGAATCAACGATAATGAAAAATCAAATGCCGTTAAAATGGCTAAAATGCCAAATTGGAACAAAATAATGCGACAAAATCCAAATACAACGATTGCAACTAGTGGCCTTGATGTAGGTTTACCAGAAGGACAAATGGGAAACTCTGAAGTGGGTCATACCAATATTGGAGCTGGTAGAATCGTTTACCAAGATTTTACTAGAATTACAAAAGCAATAGAAGAAGGAGATTTCTTTAGTAATTTAGAATTAAATCAAGCCATTGATTATTGCATCGAAAATCATTCCAAATTACATGTTATGGGATTGCTTTCAGACGGTGGAGTACATAGTCATATTCGTCATTTATATGCGATATTGGAATTAGCCAAAAGAAAAGATTTTGAAGATGTCTATGTTCATTGCTTTTTAGATGGAAGGGATACACCACCATCTTCTGCAGAAACTTATATTGTGGAATTAGAAAAAAAGATGGAAGAAAAAGGTGTTGGAAAAATTGCAAGCATTTGTGGTAGATTCTACAGTATGGACCGTGACAAAAGATGGGACCGTATAGAAGCTGCGTATAATGCTATGGTAAGAGGAATCGGTGAAAAATCAACTTCAGCCATTAAAGCAATTGAAGAATCTTATCAAAAGGAAGTGTTTGATGAATTTGTCAAACCAACCGTTATTTTAAATGGTTCTGAACCAGTAGCTACGATTCAAGATCGTGATGCTGTCATATTTTTTAATTTCCGTCCAGATCGAGCAAGAGAAATTACCAGAACTTTTGTAGATGAAGATTTTCATGAATTTCCAACGGAAAAAATCAGTGTATATTTTGTATGCATGACACAATATGATGCAAGTTTGCCAAATATTCACATTGCATTTGAGCCAAATATCATTCATAATACATTTGGGCAATATATTAGCAAAAAAGGATTGCATCAACTAAGAATTGCAGAAACGGAAAAATATGCACATGTAACATTTTTCTTTAATGGTGGAGAAGAAAAGCAATATCGAAATGAAGATCGCATTTTAATTCCTTCACCAAAGGTAGAAACCTATGATTTAATGCCAGAAATGAGTGCTAAACAGGTAACTGAAAAAGTGCTAGAGGCTATCCAATCTCAAAAATATGATTCTATCATTTTGAATTATGCTAATCCAGATATGGTAGGACATACTGGAAATTTGGAAGCAACAATTCATGCATTAGAAGTATTAGATGAATGTATCGGAAAAGTAGTAGAAGCTGTCGAAAAAGTAAAAGGTGTTTTGCTTATAACAGCTGATCATGGAAATGCAGAACAAATGGTAGATTATGTAACTGGTGATCCACACACAGCCCATACGACCAATGTTGTTCCGCTTGTTATTATCGGTATGGATTCCATAAAATTAAAACATGGAAGATTATCCGATTTAGCACCAACCATGCTAGATATCATGGGATTAGAAAAACCAAAAGAAATGAAAGGTAATTCTTTAATTGAGCGAGATTCCATATAGGACTGAGGAGGGGAATTTCTATGCTGGATACGCCAAGAATTAAAAAAATATATCAAGAAATTCAAAGAAGTATATATTATATGATTCCAGAAAAGTGGGACCATCTCTATTTGTATGCTTCCATTACGGAAAAAGTATATAAAATTCCAATAGGAGAAATGTTCTTTTATTATTTCCCAAAAGGAATTTTAAAGAAAAGACCAGTCAATGTATATGAGATTCCTGGCAAGTTTAATATTGATGAAGAAATATATATGAAATTGGTTAGAGATTTGTATCAGTCTATACAGAAATTGCGTGAAGAATATGTCAAAAAAGATCAAAGATTATGGAGCAGTTTAACAATCTCAATTGAAAACAATCAATTTAAAGTGATATACAATTATGATTCAGAAAATAACTGGAATTATTCCAACGATGACCGCAAAGTCATTTGGAAGTATAAATATTTGGGAATTGATACGGCTGCTTTGGATCGAAAAGAAAAATCCGTTGTCAAACGTTATATAAAAGATTCACAATACCAGCAAGAAGATGAAGAAGAATATACCGAAATGATGTATAAAAAGCCGATACATAAAAATATTTTGGATTATGATAAACCAGACAATCCGGTTGAGCAAAATGTCATAAAAAAATTAGAGGAGCAACATCGTAAAGTCAACAATCAGATATTGTCTGGAATTGATTTTAGAGATTAACAAGTATTACTTGTTGATATATATTTTAGGAGGTAAAACAAATGAAAGATTATTTAGGAATTGAAAGTGTTAAAGCTTTAGAAGTGTTAGATTCAAGAGGTAATCCAACAGTTCAAGTAGAAGTGGTTACAGAAGGAGGATTTTCAGGCGTTGCCATGGTACCATCTGGTGCATCTACAGGAAGCTTTGAAGCAGTTGAGTTACGTGATGGTGATAAAACAAGATATATGGGAAAAGGCGTTACAAAAGCAGTAGACAACGTAAACAAAAAAATTGCAAAAGAAATTGAAGGCATGAATGTTTATGATCAAGTAAAAATTGACCATACTTTAATTGAATTAGATGGAACAGAAAACAAAGGAAAACTTGGAGCTAACGCAACTTTAGGTGTTTCTTTAGCTGTTTGCAAAGCTGCTGCTAATTCATTAGGTATGTCTTTATATAACTACATTGGTGGTGTAAATGCAAAAGTATTACCAACCCCTATGATGAACATTTTAAATGGTGGTAAACATGCAGACAATACCGTTAATATTCAAGAGTTTATGATTATGCCTGTAGGGGCTCCAACTTTTTCAGAATGTATGAGAATGAGTACAGAAATTTATCATACTTTGAAAAATGTTGTAAAAGCACAAGGCTTGTCTACTGGTGTAGGTGATGAAGGTGGATTTGCTCCAAACTTATCAAGTGATGAAGAAGCTTTAAAACTAATTGTAGAAGCTATTAAAAAAGCTGGATACAAACCAGGTGAAGATGTATTTTTAGCATTGGATATAGCTGCTACTGAAATGTATGATGAAGCTAAGAAAATTGGTAAAGAAGGATCTTATCATTTCTGGAAAACAGGTGAAACAAAATCAGTTGATGAAATGATTGATTATATTGAGGATCTTGTTAATAAATATCCAATTATTTCAGTTGAAGATGGATTAGCAGAAGAAGACTGGGATGGATGGAAAAAGTTAACCGATCGATTGGGTTCTCGTATTCAATTAGTAGGTGATGATTTATTTGTTACAAATATTAAGCGTTTACAAAAAGGAATTGACAATAAAACGACGAATAGTATATTGATAAAGTTAAATCAAATTGGTACATTAACTGAAACATTGGATGCTATTGAATTAGCTAAGAAGAATGGATATACAGCAGTTGTTTCTCATCGTTCTGGTGAAACAGAAGATACAACACTTGCTGATGTAGCTGTTGCAACAAATGCAGGACAAATTAAGACAGGAGCACCATGCAGAACAGATCGTGTAGCAAAATACAATCGTTTGTTAAACATCGAAGCTGAATTAGGTGAAAGTGCTATATTTGCAGGAAGAAAAGGATTAAATAGATAATGTCAGATAATTTATTCTAATAACAAATCAAGGATGCATTTTGCATCCTATCTATATTCGGGTGTCGCCAAGTGGTAAGGCATCGGACTCTGACTCCGACATTCCGTAGGTTCGAATCCTACCACCCGAGCCATGAAACAAAACTCTGTAACATTGAAATATCAATGGTTTACAGAGTTTTTTTATTTTAAACTAATGCAATAGAGTTTTACAATCCAATTTTCTTCAGATCGTTCTTCATTCAAACAGACATATTTGTTCCAATTAAGTAGTAGAATAGTATCAAAAAAACAGGAACATAATAGTATCAGAATATTGACATTTGTAATACAATGTAATACAATAAAATAGAAAGGAGCTGGTGAATATGACTATTTCAGTAAGATTAAATGATAAAGATACAGAACTAATCAAAGCATATGCAAAGATGAACAATATCTCTTTATCAGATTTAATAAGAAATGCAGTAATTGAAAAAATTGAAGATGAATATGATTTAGAATGCTATAAAAAAGCAATGCAAGAATATGAAAAAAATCCTACAACCTATACAATGGATGAAGTAAAAGAGGAGTTGGGATTGTAAATGAAGTATAAAGTTTTATTTACAGATAGAGCTAAAAAGCAACTAAAAAAACTAGATAAACATACATCAGCTTTGATAATTGGCTGGTTAGAAAAAAACATTCAAGGTTGTGATAATCCACGAATACATGGAAAAGGATTAGTAGAGAACAAATCTGGACAGTGGAGATACAGAATTGGCGATTATAGAGTAATATGTGAAATACAAGATAAAACAATAATTGTGTTAGTATTAGAAATTGGACATAGAAGAGAGATATATCAATGATGAAAGCTTAGAGAAATCTAGGCTTTTAAATTTGTTTAAAATAAAAGGTCAATTGAAAAAGTAAATTCTATTTGGAAAAACTAAATTCTATTTACCGACTAAAGCTATTTATAAGCAAAAATCTAATGTATAAAACGAATTATAGAAATTGATTGAAAATTCTTATTTTCATTGCTAAAATAAGAAAAGAAAATACGAGAAAGTGTGAAGCAATTCATGCAACAAAGGAGGAGAAAACGTGAAAGAGGAAAACAAAAGAATTGGTTACAGTAGCAAAAGCCTTGCTACTGTAAGAGAGAATTATTCTTTAGGAAAGAGCGGTAACCATGGTATTACACTCGTGGCACTCGTGATTACCATTATTGTACTGATGATATTAGCGGGAGTGGGACTAAGTTTTGTACTCGGAGATAACGGTATCCTAAAGAAAGCGCAAGAAAGTAGCGATGCTTACAAACAGGATTCGGAGGACAATGGACCAAACCTGTATTAACAGCAAAAAAAGAAAGCACAGGAACACAAGATCGATTTTATATTATGTCATTAGAAGATTTTAACCAAGGAACAGCTTATTTTTGGTATTATAACGCAATTAATAAACAAGATATTAACATAGATGATAATGTAAATAATTTTGGACAAGGAAAAAACAATACGGCTACCATGATAGCAGAGTGGAATAAAGGGGCAAGTGGAACATATGGAGTCCAACATAAAGATGATCTATGGGGTATTATACAAGGAAAAACAGTTGATGACAATGGAAACATCACAACAGATGAAACAAAAAACTATGTTAGCAAAGGGTGGTTTGTACCATCTACAGAAGAATGGGCAACTTTTGGAGATATGGCGTTTACCAAAATGGGGGTTATGACAGATAATTATACAAACTATGGATTAAAAAAAGGCTATTGGACTTCGAGCGTACTTCATGGTAGCGATATGTTGGGTGCTAATTTAGCTTGCTTCAACGGTTATGGTATGAGCAATTCCTAGCTTGATTACAACAATTATGTCCGTTTAAGTACAACATTCTAATGAAAACAAACAAGATAAACATAACAATTCTAGGTATATTTTAAGCTATAGATGCATATATAAGATAAGAGGATAAAATAAGAAGGAATTGTTATGCCAATTTTTAGTATATTTCAATATTTTTCAGATAGCTTGGAAAAAGTCATTGAAAACTATTTTAATCATGTGGCCAAGCCAACAGAATATAGAATGTTAGAAGAGATTCGTATACGAAGTAATCGACCTTTGATTTTAAAATTTTCAGATCGTGAGAAAATTTTAGAATACATTGTATCACCAGAAGATGTGCTCGAAACTTTGCAGAAGATATGCGAAAACTCCATTTATTCCTACCAGAATCAAATATGCGAAGGATTTATTACATTACGAGGTGGTCATCGCGTTGGTATTTCAGGCAATGTCGTAACAGAAAAAGACCGTATTATCAATATGAATTATATATCCAGTCTAAATTTCAGAATTGCTAAACAAATCAATGGGTGTTGCAATCGATTTTTAAAATATATGATTAACTTAGACAACCATTCCATCTACAACACCTTACTGGTGTCAGAACCAGGTGCAGGCAAGACCACCGTATTAAGAGATTTGGTAAGACGAATCAGCAATGGGATTGAATCCATTGGTTTTCCAGGAATGAATATTGGACTAGTGGATGAAAGAGGAGAAATTGCTGCTATGTATAAGGGAGTGGCACAAAATGATGTAGGAATGAGAACCGATGTCCTTTCCAATGTAAAAAAATCTAAAGGGATGAAACTACTCATTCGTTCCATGGCACCCAAAATTATTGTAGCAGATGAAATTGGATCCAAGGAAGATGTAGAAGCCATTCATGAAGCGGTTTGTTCTGGTATTAAAGGAATCTTCACAGCACATGGTGGATCTTTGGAGGACATTTCGATCAATCCTAGTATCAAAGATTTGCTCAAATCACATGTTATGGAAAGAATCATCTTTTTAGATAGCAAAAAGATGAAAGGCGAAATTGAAAAAGTGTACGCATTAAATAAGATGAATTCAGAATACATCATCTATTAACCAAAAAGAAGATTGAGTCATAGGATAGTTTAGGAGGTTGCCTATGGCTCAGTTTGTGTTAAATATGATTTTGTGGACACTTGCGATATATGGATTGATTGAAATTGTGAAAACGATTTATTATATTTGTTCTTATACCAATTTAAAACCAGATGGAATTTACTTGATTTTAGCGGTAAAAAATCAAGAAGAAAAAATAGAGGGATTTGTCCGAAATTTTCTATTTCGTGTGATTTATGGAAAAGAGGAGCATTTAAAAGATATCATTTTAACGGACCTGGATTCTCATGATGGCACAAAAGAAATTATTGAAAAATTAGGAAATGAATACGATTACATAAAAGTGACAAATTGGCGCGAGTGTAAAGAAATTATTGATACAATTGAAGACAGTCATATTGAAAAGTAAAAAAATATGTGATAAAATGCA
The DNA here is from genome assembly GCA_945874585.1 of uncultured Clostridium sp. Lineage (GTDB taxonomy): Bacteria > Bacillota > Clostridia > TANB77 > CAG-508 > CAMCHB01. The sequence goes on from CAMCHB010000016.1 coordinate 10,362, forward strand.
AACAGAAATGCAAAAGGGAATGGAGAGAAACTTATGAAAAATTTGTATAGTTGGTTAATTTCAATTTTTGTCGTTATGTTTTGGATATTTCGTATTGTTATAACCTACATGAGCGCTATGGGAATTGAATATGCTATCAAGCCATTTGATATGAACACAGAGGTTGCGTTGTTATTTATCACATTTGTTGCAATTTTATTCATCTTTCGTCGAAAACTAATTGGAGGGCTTATTTATTTAATTGGATATGTTTATTACTTCGGTGGAGATGCTCTAAATGGCGTAAAGCAAATGTTGAATTCAACAGGAAGCATAGATGTTTATATGAGCACAATTTGTTCTTTGGTTGCTATTATATTAGCAATTTGTATTACCTTTGATTTATTAGTTAATCGTGATCGACACGAGTCACATGATGATTCCAATACATTTTGGTTTTATAAGAACAAAAAATACGATCGAAAATTAGATGAAAGAGCGGACAAAAATCAGTATAAAATTGATTAAAAAATGGGTTTGCATGATACCAATAATGCAGACCCTCTTTTCATATAATGAAAATGACGAAAATCCACAATCGCTATCCCTGTAAGAATAAAATTCAAAGAGGGAGAAGAACCAATCAAAGCAAACGAAAGGAAGGAATAAAAGTATGAAAATATTACATTTAGCAGATTTACATATTGGAAAAATGATATACGAGCAATCCTTATTAGAGGATCAAAAATATATGTTACAACAGATTATTGAAATAGTGGAGCAAGAAAAAATAGAAGCGGTTTTAATAGCAGGGGATATTTATGACAGAAGTGTGCCACCAGGAGAAGCGGTGGAAGTTCTAAATGATTTTTTGAATACGCTTATTAAGCAATTAAAAGTGAAAGTATTTATGATAGCTGGTAATCATGATTCAAAGGAAAGACTTAATTTTGGCAGTCGCATTTTGGAAAACGACGGTTTATACATTCAAACAAATTATGACGGACAAATTCGAAAAGTGGCTTTATCAGATCAAATAAATGTCTATTTACTTCCATTTCTCAAACCAATAGAAGTGAGACCATATTTTCCAGATGAAAAAATAGAAAATTATAACGATGCTATGAAATGTATTATGCAAAATGAAACCATAGATTCAAGTAAAATTAACTTATTGATGGCCCATCAATTTGTGACAAATTGTCAAAATAGTCCGGAAAGATGTGACTCAGAAGTAACACCAGTAGGTGGAATTGAAAATGTAGAAGCCTCAAATTTTGATGCATTTGATTATGTAGCATTGGGACATATTCATGGTCCACAACGCATTGGAAAAGACACGATACGTTATGCTGGAACCATGTTAAAATACTCATTTTCAGAAGTAAATCATCATAAATCAGCTGTGGTGATTACAATTGATGAAACAACAAAACAGTTGGATTATGCATTGCTTCCCCTTAAGCCATTGCGTGATATGCGTGTTTTAAAAGGACCAATCCAAGAATTATTGAAACCAGAGAATTATCAAGGCACCAACACAGATGACTATATCAAGGCAATTCTAACAAATTCGGAAGCAATCTATGATGCTATAGGGCAAATGCGTAAAGTCTATCCGCATACACTTAGCCTAGAAATTGAAAATTGTCAGACTTCTTTCGGACAAGAAGAATGGCAAAAGCTAGAGAAAATCAAAAAGAAAAGTGAATTTGAACTTTTTGAAGATTTTTACCAATTCCAAAATAATAGACCACTTGATGAAGAACAAACCAAAATGGTACAAGACGCCATTCAAAAAGTGAAAGAGTAGGAGGAGAAAACAAGATGAAACCATTGTATCTAAAAATGTCAGCCTTTGGTCCTTATAAAGAGGAGACAGAAATCGATTTTACTAAAATAGGAGAGGAAGGTTTGTTCCTTATTACAGGTGACACAGGAGCTGGTAAAACCACATTGTTTGATGCCATTTCATTTGCTTTGTTTAATGATGTAAGTGGATCCAATCGTCCTATTTCATCTTTGAGAAGTAATTTTGCAACTACAGAGGAAACTTATGTGGAACTGACTTTTCAGCATAAGGGAAAAACATATCAATTGTATCGAAAACCTCAATATGTAAGAAACAAGAAAAATGGATCAGGAACCACTATATCTGTGGCAGATGCATCTTTGTCCTATGAAGACAAAATTTTGACAGGTACTAAGAACGTGAGTGACAAAATTATTGAAATATTAGGCATCAATGCGAAACAGTTTAAACAAATTGCCATGCTAGCACAGGGAGAATTTATTCAAATCCTATTTGCTGATAGCAAAACACGTACTGAAATTTTTCGACGTATTTTTGAAACCGATATTTTTCAAAATATAACGGATCAATTAGTGGATATGGCAAAGAAAAAGAGAATAGAGACCGAAAATTTAAAAACTGTTTTTGCAACAAATACCGGCAATATTCATTGGAGAACTAAGCCAAGTGAATTGAATTTGATAGAATTTAAAAAACTAAATCCAGGAGACATAGAAGAAGTACTGAATTGGCTTCAAGAAGAAATCAAACAAGATAAGAAAAGCTTTCAAGAGAGGGAGAAACAGCGAAAAGGGTTAGCACAGGAGATTCAAAAATGGGAGAATAGCATTAAAATAAAAAATGAGATAGATCAAAATCAAAAACAAATAGAAACGCTCCAAAAAGAAGTAGAGGAGCAAGTGAAAAAGGAGCAAAATCGTACAGAAAAATCAAACCAATTGGAACAATTGAAAAGAATTATCACAGATTATCAAAAATATCTTTCAGAGGAAGAAAAAAGACAGGTAGAAGAAACAAGGGTGACCAAAATTCAAAAACTACAAAAAGAAAAAGAAGAAGCGGCCTTGGTATATGCAAAAGTTAGTCAAGATTATCAAACTAAAAATCAGGAATATTTAGAGGCAGAAGACCAATTTTTCCGAGAGCAAGCAGGCATTTTGGCAGAAAGGTTGAAACCCAATACACCATGCCCTGTATGCGGTAGCAAAGAGCATCCACATCCTGCCCAAAAAAGCGCAAGTGTTTTAACCCAGCAAGAATTGGAATTGGTAAAAAAACAGGTTGGCACATACGAGAAAAAATACCAGGCAGTAAAAGAAAAGATTACAATGCTAGATGCTTCTATCAATACATTCATCCAGGCAATACCAGAGAGTGCAGAAATGCATTTTGTATTAGAACAATATGCACAAAACTTGGAAGAAAAAAAGCAAGAGGGAGAAAAGCAAAAATCAGAATTGGTGGCACAGTTCACAAAGATAATGCAGGAGATGGAACAAACACAACAAACAATAGACCAATTTGACTGGGAAAGTTTTCGTACTTCTATAGAAAAAAGAATGCAACAGGAACGTGAAGAATTAGTAGAGAAACGCACCTTGTTACAAAATGTTGAACAAAAACAACAGGAATTAAAAGCAGCCTATGGAAAAGATGTAAAGGGTGATTTGGATGAACAAGAAACGCAATTAGAGAATTTGAAAAAACAGCAAGAAATGGCAGAGGAAGAGTATGCACAATGCAAAACATGGCTTACTTTTAATCAAAAAATACAAGTTAATTTAAAAGAAAATGCTAAAACATTGGTTCAAAATATGGATTTGGTTGCTAGAGCAGAAGAGCTAGCAAGATTAGCAAGCGGTACAGCCAATGGGAAAAAACGTATAGCCTTTGAGCAATATGTACAAGCTACTTATTTTGACCAAGTATTGGTAGAAGCAAACAAACGTTTTATCCAAATGACGGATAATCGATACATTTTGGTTCGAAAAAAAGATTCGGATAAAATCTCAGATCGAATTGGTCTGGATTTGGATGTACTAGATTATTACAATGGCAAAATAAGAGACATTAAATCATTGTCAGGAGGGGAATCTTTTAAAGCAGCTTTGTCACTCGCTTTGGGACTTTCTGATATCATCCAAAGTTATTCCGGTGGTGTGGTAGTTGATACGCTATTGATTGACGAAGGTTTTGGAACCTTGGATACAGAATCGAGAGAGCAGGCTATCAATACTTTAATGCAGTTAACGGAAAATCAAAAGTTAATTGGCATTATTAGCCATGTAAGCGAACTACAAGAAAGAATTGATAAAAAGATTATTGTGAAAAAAGGGCAAGAAGGTAGTCACATCGAAATGCAGGTGTAAGTAGTAAAATAATCCCATTGCTCTTTACATAGAATTGAAAAATTGATACAATCAATGTCAGAAGTTGTGAAAATGGAAAGGAGAAATTTATATGAAACAAAGACCGGGCATGATTTATGGAATTGCTATGACCATTATTTGGAGTGTTGTTTTTACGATTGCTTTAAAAAGCTGGGTAGGCATTGGAATAGGAGTCCTTTTTGGTGTGTCTTTTGGTATCAGTGCCAAAGTGGCTACAGAACACACGAAAAACAAGATACAAGCAGAACAAGAAAAACAGGAGAAACCAAAACAAGAGTAAAAAAAGCTAGAGAGAAATCTCTAGCTTTTTTTCTATCATAAATATAAGTGGGAGAAAATAAATTATTAAAATTAAGAAAATCATATTGACAAAATGCAAACAAACGTTCTATAATAGCTTTTGAAATAGGGAAGATAAAATAAATATTATAAAATGGAGATGATATTATTGAACAATATGGAAAAACACAATAAATCATTTGAAGCGATAAAACATATCGATGAAAATGGTATTGAATTCTGGTATGCCAGAGAACTTATGAAAGTTTTGAGTTATAAAGATTGGAGATATTTTGATGCAGTAATAGAAAAAGCAAAAGTAGCTTGTCAAAACTCTGACTTAGCTATTATTGACCATTTTGTTGTTAACAACAAAATGGTTGAGATAGGATCTGGAGCCAAAAGAGAACAAAAAGATTATAAATTAACAAGATATGCTTGTTATCTTATAGCTCAAAATTCAAATCCAAGGTTAAAAATTGTTGCTCTTGCTCAAACCTATTTTGCCATCCAAACGAGAAAACAAGAAATTACTGAAACAGAATATAGCCTACTTACGGAAGATGAAAAAAGATTTTATCAAAGAGATTTAACGAGAAAAGGAAACTATTCACTAAATCAAACCGCTAAAAAGGCAGGGGTAAAAAACTTTGATAAATTCCATAACAGTGGATATAAAGGACTTTATAATGGTGAAACAGCTGATGATATTGCTAAAAGAAAAGGGTTGAGATATAGAGAAGATATTCTAGATAATATGGGAAGTGAAGAACTGGCAGCTAATCTATTTCGCATTACCCAAACGGAATCAAGATTAAAAAGAGACAAAGTTGATACAGAGAAGAAAGCATGTGATACACATAATAAAATTGGTAAAATAGTCAGAAAAGCAATTAAAGAAGCAGGTGGAACTATGCCAGAAGAATTACCAACACCTAAAAAGAGTTTAAAACAGTTAGAAAAAGAAAAGAATAAAAGTTTGAAAAAATCATAAAATTTCTCCTTGTTAAGACTACCTCAATTGTGTTATAATAACCTAAGTAAAAAAAGAGAAGAGGAGAATGAAAAAACAGAAGAAAAATAAAACAGACAAAAGCCTTGATGCTGTAAGAGAGAGAGAGAGAGAGAGAGAGAGAGCTATACTT
>CAMCHB010000017.1 GCA_945874585.1 uncultured Clostridium sp.
GTTTTCAAAAGAGTTTTAATGAAACTTGGAATTTTAGTAGACATGAATGAAGCAGAAAAGGTTTGGCAAAAAGAGGAACATAAATAAAAATAAAAAACGAATGTTAAAGAAATTTAACATTCGTTTTTTTTTTATGAAAAGCAGGATTCCGTAGGAATAAGTGAATTCTGAAAAGAGTACGACAAAAATGTTATGAAAATGTCATATTGGAAAAAAAAGAAGGAAAAGCAGATTTTCCCTAAAGCAGATGAATCGCCCGCCAAAACAGACAAGCTAATGCTATATTGATTTTCTACTAGAGTAAGCTATAATCAAGATAAAAAGAAACATTTTTAAATGAGGTGATAACGTGAAAAAAATAGGGGTAGGTCTGATAACTTTTTTCATACTCTTGGGTATGAGTTTAACAGTTGTAAGAGCAGAAGGATTTTCCGTTGATTTGAGTGCAGATAAAAGCAAAATTCAGGCAGGTGATACCGTTGTTTTAACGGCTTCTTTGCACGATATTGATATTGGTACAGATGGAATGGATCTATTACTAGCCAATCTTTCTTATGATACCAATGTATTTGAAACAATAACACAAGAAGATATCCAAACTGTAGGTCAATGGGGAGGACTTTTGTACAATGCCAATAAAAACAAATTGATTTTGGAAAGACAAACACCAAGTAAAAATAACGAAGACTTTTTACAAATCAAAATGCATGTCAAAAAAGAAGTACAAGAAAAACAAACTACCATTCATTTGGTGGAACCACAATCAACCAATGGAAATAGTGATATTAGCGGAACAGAAGGCAGTATCACTTTGAAAGTACAAAAAACAGGAATGAATGTTTGGGGTGTAGTAGGAATTGTTCTTGTTATTCTTTTGGCAGGAGCCGGAATAGGCTATGGTATTTATCGTAAAAAAAGAAAGGAGGTTGCTTAAATGGAAAAGAAAAAATGGGCAAAAAGTTTGGTGCTTGCTTCCTTAACAGCAAGTTTAGTGCTAACAGGACATGCTTTTGCACAAAATAAAGAATTTCGTCAAATTGATCAATTAGAACAAGTGGATTCTTTGTTAGTGGATAAAAGATTAGGAGCTAGTAGTAATTATGATTTAAGAGTTTATCAGTATATCACAGCCGATAAATCTTATGGAAATACCAATGAAAATTGGGCATTGGTAGCCAATCGATTGCTAGAATTTAATCCAACTGGTATGGGAGGAGAATATGCTATGCGTCATATGGATTATTCAACAGCTATCAATTCTACTTCAGAAGGAACACCAAACCCACATTATCGTAATTTAGGTAGCGGTGGTAATATACCTGTTGGATTAGGTTATTTGACCAGTGGTAGAGGTCCTGTTATGGAGACTGAAATGCCATTTCAAAATAATTTAAACAAAATTAGCTTAAACGATTTACAAAAATCAAGAGCATCTATTAAAGTAGAAGACTATACCAAATTTAAAAATGTTTATAAATATCAAAACAATGGAATCACGTATGCATGGGACAAAAATACAACCTATTATACACCTTCTGAGATTATACAAAACCGTGAAGCTATCAAAGAGCATATCGTAAAATATGGAGCTGTTTCTGCGAATATTTATCGTGATGATAATTATATGAGATATCGTAGGTATGGTGATGAAAATTATGTACGTGACTATGATTCCTACTCTTATAGATATTGGTATTATTATCGAGAGGTTAGTCCTATTAACCCTGGACCTATTTATTATTGCAACAATCCTTCTGTAACGCCTAATCATGAAGTGGTATTGATTGGATGGGATGACAATTATACCAATGAATATACAGGTTCACCTCAAAAAGGAGCTTATATTGCTTTAGATGCGGATGTGTTTTATCGAAAATGGAATAATGAGCAACGTAAAAGATATTATGACTCTGACTGGCGCGATGTAGGAAAGGATATTTCTATTAGTACACATTTTTATTATATTTCTTATGATGATTTTTATGTAGAGTCAAATGTTTATGGTATTGGACAATTAGGCTATGTGGATTATGATCATATTTACCAATATGACAATTTAGGATTATCTACTTCTATTACAGGTCAATACTATGGATCAGAAGTATATGGTGCCAATGTATTTACCAGAAATGAAAAATATGCTCAAAGATTAAATGAAGTCACAGTAGCCAACACAGAAGATATGCAATATGAAGTCTATGTAAATCCAAAAGATGTTGATTTAACCCAAGATAAGCTAATTAAAGTAGCAACAACCGGTACTTTAAAAGCAGGCTATCATACCATTAAAATAAACGATGACATTATGCTAACAGGCAATCGATTTGCGGTGGTTGTGAAATATATTTCACCAACAGATATCAGCAGTGTCCAAAGAAAAGAAGCACGTATTGGTGTACAATCACCAACGGAACAATATTATGAAATCAACGGATCTTCTGCTACATTAAAAACACGTGATATAGCTTATTGGCAAAATGCATCATCAGCACCAATGAGAAGTTATATCAGTGATACAGGTGATAATTGGACGGATTTATATGATAATCAAGCAACCCAAAGAGATGCTATTTGTATCAAGGCGTTGGTAAGCAATTATCCATCTTATACACCACCAATTGAAAAAGTAGACATCAATAAAACAGAATTAACCTTGATAAAAGGTGATGCTGAAACTTTAACAGCATCTGTTACACCAACAGATGCAAAAGATACCAAAGTTTACTGGACAAGTGCTAATCGTAACATTGCGACAGTCAATAACGAAGGAAAAGTAACTGGTATTGCAGGTGGAGAAACAACTATTTATGCACGTTCTGCTGATGCAACTGTTTATGCAGAATGTAAAGTAAAAGTAGATGTTCCAGTTACAAACCTTGTATTGAATAAACAACAAGTGACTATGTTGCAAAACGAAACACACATTTTAGTACCAATTGTTAGTCCAGATGATGCAACCAATAAAGTTGTACAGTGGTCAAGTAGTAACAAAGAAGTAGTTCAAATCACAGACAATGGTGTTTTGATCGGATTAAAACAAGGTCGAGCAGTCGTGACAGCTCTTATCCGTGATGATTATGGAACCCATACAGCAACTTGTACAGTCGTATTACCAGAATCTTTATTAGTAGATGTCAATGAAGTTCGTTTAAATAAACATTCTTTGACGATGCAAAAAGGAACTAGAGAAACCTTGCAAGCAACCATTTATCCAGCTGATGCAACCAATAAAACTATGGTATGGACCAGTAGCAACAAAAATGTAGCTATTGTCAATGCCAATGGACGTATCACAGCATTATCAGCTGGTAAGACAACCATAACGGTAACCAGTGTTAGTGGTGGAGAAACAGATTCTTGCGAAGTAACCGTAACAGCACCAGAAGAAGTAGCGGTAAAAGGTGTTAGCATTACACCAAGTCAATTACAAATGGATAAAGGAGAAAGCAAAACATTAACAGCTAATATCAATCCAAGCAATAGTTCCAATAAAAATGTAACATGGACCAGTAGCAATGAAAATGTAGCAGTTGTCAATAGTGGAGGACGTGTAACAGCCATCGGAGTTGGTAAAACAACGATTACGGCAAGAACGGTTGATGGTGGTTATACAGCAACTTGTGAAATCAATGTAAGCAAAGCCAATACAAAAGTAACAGGAGTTCGACTAAATAAAACTGGTATGACTTTGAATGCAGGAGAAACTAGTCAAGTTCGTGCCGAAGTTTTACCATATGATGCAACCAATCAAAAAGTTACTTGGTCAAGCAATGCAAAAGAGATAGCAGATGTCGATCAAGAAGGTAATATTACATGTAAAAGTGCAGGAAAAGCAACTATTACAGCAAAAACAGAAGATGGCAATTATACAGCAACTTGTGTGGTAACAGTAAAGGTTAATGTACCAGTACAAGGTGTTACCTTAGATAGAAACACCGTAGAAATGAAAAAAGACAGAACCGTTAATTTGAAAGCAACTATTACACCAAATGATGCAACCAATCAAACTATTTCATGGACCTCAAAAGATGAAGAAGTAGCGGTTGTATACGATGGTAAGATTCACAGTTTAAAAGCTGGAAAGACAACCATTACAGCCACAACAGAAGATGGTAAATTTACCGCAAATTGCGAAGTTACCGTTACAGAAGATACAACAGAAGGAGATCTTACATTTGAAAGCAAAAACAATCAATACGATATTAACGATGATCAGAAAACCATTGGAAATGTAAATTCAGGAACCAAGGTAAGTGATATCAAGAATGGTACAACAACAAATGGAACCATTACGATTACAGATAAAGATGGTAAAGATTTATCCGATAGCGATAAAGTCGGAACTGGGTCAAAAGTAACCATTACAAAAGATGATAAAAAAGAAGAATATACGATTGTGATACCAGGAGATATCAATGGAGATGGAGAAGTAACAACCACTGATTTACAACAACTAATTGATCAAATACTAGGTAAATCAACTGGTGATAAGTTCACAAATCTAGCAGGTGATTTCGATGGAGATGGTGCTTTGACGATATCAGATGTATCTATCTTGAGAAAAAAATTATTAGGCTATGATATTTAAAAGGAGGAAAAAATATGAAAAAGATAGCGATTAGTATAGTAGCATTTGTACTTGGTATCGTACTTTACATAGCACCAGTTCATGCTTATGGCTTTAATATAGGAATTGATGCAAGTAATGATGCTATTATTCGAGGAGGAACTGTTCAAGTAACATTTTCAACCAAAAATTTTGATTTCGGCAATCAAGGAATTGATGCTGTTAGTGGAACCATTGAATACAGCAAAGACGTATTTGAGACAGTAACAGCCGATGATATTCAAGGACAAAACAATTGGGGTATTTCTTACAACGATGGAAAAATCTTATGTGTACCAAATGGACAAGGATATGTTAAAACAGAAGGAGCTCTATTTACCATTACTTTTAAAGTAAAAGACGCTGCAGCATTAGGAGAAACCCAAATAACAGCAAAAAGCTTTTTGATTAACGATGCAGAATCAGGACAAAGAATTTCAACACCAGATGTAAGCAAAACCTTATCTGTAAAAACAATTTCATCTAATGTTTACAAATTTACAGAAGATAAAATTGTTGGCATAAAGCCAAATACAAAAGTAGAAGATTTTAAGAAAAATATCATTGGAACAGATATAAAAGTATCTGACCAAAGCGGAAATGCGTTGGAGGACGGAAAATTTGTTGGAACTGGTATGACTATGACAGCCGGTGGCGAAACCTATACTTTAATTGTAATGGGAGATGTCAATGGTGATGGTACAATATCTACAACAGATGTAGCTAAAATGAAAATGCATTTAATTGAACTTAGAAAATTAGAAGGTGCTTATTTATATGCTGCTAATGTAGATGGTGATGAAGAGGTAACCATTACAGATTTATCTAAGATTCGTAAAGCATTCTTTGGTGAGTTAGAATTATAAAAGAAAAAAGGAGAGAGATGAAGATGCGAAAGAGTTATACAGGGGCATTACTAGGAATTTTGTGTTGTTTCTTTTTGACACAACCACTATACGCACTAGATGTCAATTCGATAGAAGAAGTCGATAAGATTCCAAATCGTTATACCTATTACCAGAGCGCCTCTTCATCTTCTTCTCGTTTACCTCAAAAGTTTTCGCTTTATCAAAGTACATTGATGGAAAAAAATGCATTAGCTGAAAAATACGATTTAAGGGAAGATTTAGCAACCCTTCGTATCAAAGATCAAAAAAGTAGTAAAAGTTGTTGGGCTTTTTCAACTTTAAGTGTGCTAGAAAGTAATGTTCAGAAAACAACAGGAGAAGCGGTTGATTATTCGGAGCGACATATGAATTATGCTACTTCGAAAACCTTTTTACAAGGAAAGATAAATCCATGGGGTTACAATCGTGAATTAGACGATGGAGGTAATCCAATGATTGGGCTATCTTATGTCACAAGAGGAAGTGGACCTGTTAATGAAATGGATATGCCTTTTTCAGAAAAGGAAAGTAAAATTGATTTAGCGGAAATAGAGGGAAAAACCATTAGCCGAAAAATAAATAACTATGTGGTATATCCAACCATTTGCAAAGAAAAACAAGCCGATGGTAGTATAAAATATACCGATGGTATGGAAAACGGAACGGTTTATACAGAAACAGAAGTACAAGACATACGAAATCAAATCAAAGAGCATATTCAAAAATATGGAGCTGTTACAGCGATGACGATGTCTGGTTCTGCGTTTGAGGATTATTATAATTTTAATATGACTTATCCTGCGTATTACAATGATAATAGTCAACTAGAGGCAAATCACCAAGTTACCATTGTGGGCTGGGATGATACCTATCCAGTTGGAAATTTCAGCCCTTATCATCGTCCTAAAAATCCAGGAGCTTATTTGGTTTTAAATTCATATGGAACCACAGGAAGATTCCCAAAAGGTCTTTATTATATTTCTTATGAAGATGCATTGGTAGAATCTTGTGCGGTTGGTGTTGTAGATACAGAAAAAGCAAATTACGCACAAATTTATCAACACGATCCACTCGGTATATCATCTAATATAAAAATAAATGGCAGTAAAAACTTATATGGAGCCAATGTTTTTACAAGAAGCCAAACACAAAAGATAGAAGTCATTTATGAAATCAGTGTAGCCAGTCAAGTGGAAATGGATGCTGAATTGTATGTAAATGAAAAGGATGGTAATTTAAATAGTGAAGAATTAAAAGAAGTTTCTAATGGTATGATTCATTTAAAAGCTGGTTATAATACGTATAAATTACAAAAGCCAATTACATTAACAGGAGATAAATTTGCTGTTGCTGTTCAATATAAGGGAGGCGAAAATGATGCGTATATTGGGGCCGAAATTCCAAGTGCTTCTAAGTATTGGGCTATAGCAACAAGTGAACCTGGCCAAAGCTTTGTAGGAAGTAATTTAAATGATTGGCAAGATTTAAGCAATACAAGTATAAAAAATGCAAATATCTGTATAAAAGTGTTTACACAAAATGTGGATGATGATATAATATCAAGTGTATATCAAATAGACGAACAAAATAAAAGAATATCTCAAATATCTCCACATACATATCGCCAAGTATTTGAAACCAATCTTCAAACCAATGCCAATTTAAAAATTCTTCATGAAAATGGGGAAAACATTGGAACAGAAGAGTATTTGGCTACCGGTATGAGACTTGTCTTAAATGACAACAAGTCCTATACCCTTGCCGTAAAGGGTGATTTAAATGGAGATGGAGAAGTCACATTAACAGATGTTGCAAAAATCAAATTGCATTTAATTGGATTACGTCTATTGGAAGGAGCTTATTTGCAAGCTGCTAATGTAGATGATGATCAGCAAATTACCATTACTGATTTATCACGTATTCGAAAAGCATATTTTGGAGAAATAAATTTATAGGAGGGAACATATGAAAAAAATATTTGTTGCCATACTAATGACAATAGTTGTCATGAGTATGTGTGTATTTACCGTACAAGCAGCAGCTAGTGTAAAAGTACAAATGGCTCTTGATAAAACAACTGTAAAAGCAGGAGATACTGTTACTCTAACCATTTCAACAAGTGATTTTGTGGACGTTTCTGGAGATGGTATATTTGCTATAAGTGGAAAATTCGTATTTGATAAAGATACATTTGAAACTTTAACAGCCAATGATATTAAAACAGTTAATGGCTGGGGAACACCTCAATTAAGCAGTGATGCTTCACAAATTATTGTAGATCGTAACAATTTTACCAATCAACCAGGTGAAGTTATGGAAGTTACCTTACATGTAAAGAGTACAGCAGCAACCAATAAAAATGTTGAAATTCGTATGAATAATGTAGCCATTACGTATGATGGTGGAGCTACAAGTCCAGATATTACAGTTGGTGATGTTGTTTCAACAATCGCAGTGGAAGGAACAAGCGTTGATCCAGATCCTGTTCAACCAGATAATCCATTGGATAATACAACAGGAGGAAACAATAATAATAATAACAATCAGGGTGATAATAGTGGTGTCTTTGGGAATAATGTACCATCTTTGAACAACATTGGTGGAAGTACAACAAATCCAATAAGTGGAAACAACACACAAACACCAGGTACCAACGGAAATGGTTCAAATTCAGCTGGAAATGGTAAACAAGTATCATCTTTACCAAAAACAGGAACAAATGGTATAATTGCACCAATGATAATATTACTTGCGGTTTCTGGTATGATTGCATATATCAAATATCGTAAAATGGATGTATAGATGTATAAAAATAAATATAAGGGACTGATAATTTTTCAGTCCCTTTTTTTATGGGGGAAGAATATGAACGAAATAGAAAGAATTCAAAAAATAGTAGATCCAATTGTAAAATGGTATCAGGAAAATGCACGTCCATTACCATGGCGAAAAGATCAAGATCCGTATCATATTTGGATTTCAGAAATTATGTTGCAACAAACAAGAATTGAAGCTGTCATAGATTATTATCATCGCTTTTTGCAGGCATTACCAACTTTACACGATTTAGCCAATGTGCCAGAAGAAAAGTTACTAAAATTGTGGGAAGGATTAGGTTATTACAATCGTGCTCGCAATTTAAAAAAGGCTGCTCAAATGGTAGAGGAAAAATACGGAGGAACTATGCCAAAAAGTTATGACGAACTTGTCAAATTGCCAGGAATTGGTGAGTATACAGCCGGAGCAATCAGTTCCATTAGTTATGGAGAACCAGTTCCAGCAGTAGATGGAAATGTATTGCGTGTGCTTCACCGTGTTACAGCTAACGAGCAAGATGTACTAGAGCCAAAAGCCAAAACCTATATGCGAAAAAAATTATTACAAGTCATGCCAAAAAAATCTGGAGATTTTAATCAAGGTGTTATGGAATTGGGAGAAAATATATGTTTACCCAATGGAGATCCTTTGTGTGAAAAATGCCCGATTCAAGAGTGGTGTTTGGCATATCAAGAGAATTTAACAGACGAATTACCGGTTCGTATTCAAAAGACCAAAAGAAAATTAGAACAAAAAACAGTATTTTTGCTAAAATGGCAAAACCAAATTGCAATTCAAAAGAGAAAAGAAAAGGGTTTATTGGCCAATTTATATGAATTTCCGAATGCAGAAGGTTATCTTAACAAAAAAGAAAGAGAAAAACAAATAAAATCATGGAATTTAGGCAAAATAATGAATGAAAATGGTATCAAAAACTATAAACACATTTTTTCTCATGTTGAATGGCACGTAAAAAGTTATGAAGTAGAGGTTGAAAAAAAATCGGATGCATTTATTTGGGTTACAGTGGATGAGTTGGACACACATTATGCAATTCCAGGAGCATTCAAGCCAATTAAGGATTTTCTCATGAGAAAATAAAAATTGCCAAAAAAGCAAGTAAGGAGGCAGAATGATTTATACGGTAACATTTAATCCGGCATTGGATTATTTAATGGAAGTTGATACTTTAAAAATTGGTCAAGTACAAAGAAGTAAACAAGAAAATTTATTACCAGGTGGCAAAGGAATCAATGTTTCTATTGTGTTGACAAACTTGGAAATTCCCAATATTGCGTTAGGCTTTAAAGCTGGATGGGTAGGAGAACAAATTCAAAAACTATTGCAAAAGGATAAAGTTCAGACAGAATTTTATCCTTTAACAGAAGGAAATTCTCGTATCAATGTCAAGATAAAAGGACAAGAAGAAACTGCCATCAACGCAGATGGTCCCATCATTCCACAAGAAAAATTGAATGCATTATTTGAGAAAATGGATCAGTTACAAGCAGGGGATTTTTTAATTTTATCGGGGAGTATTCCAATTTCTGTGCCAGATGATATTTATAGCCGTATATGTCAGAGAGTTTCGGGGAAGAATGTAAATGTAGTGGTTGATGCAACAGGCGAATTATTGTTACAGGTATTACCTTTTCATCCCTTTTTAATAAAACCCAATCACATGGAACTCGGAGATATCTTTGGCGTTTCAATTCATACAGTGGAGGAAGTCATTTTTTATGGAAAAAAATTAAAACAAAAAGGAGCACGTCAAGTTTTAGTATCAATGGGAAGAAGAGGAGCTGCTTTGATTGACGAACAAAACCAGGCACATTATTTCCCAAGTGTACAAGGGAAAAAGATTACATCTGTTGGTTCAGGAGATTCGATGGTAGCTGGTTTTGTAGCTGGCTATTTACAAAATCATGATGAAAAAGAAGCTTTGCGTCTAGGAATTGCAGCAGGAGCTGCTAGTACATTTTCAAAGGAATTGGCAACCAAAGAAGAAATTATGAGGCGACTTTCGCAAGTTACTCCTTTGTAGAAATACTGTAAAAAGAATAAATCGAATGAGCACACCACCAAAAGGAGGAGACAAATGAAAATTACGGATTTACTAACCGAAGATGCTATTGATTTACAGGTAAAAGCGCAATCAAAGTCAGATTTGATTCATCAAATGGTAAATTTAATGGATCAAACGGGTGAAATCACGGACCGAAATCATTATGAAACCTTGGTGCTAGAACGTGAAAAAGTAGGAAGTACAGGAGTAGGAGAAGGAATTGCGATTCCGCATGGTCAAGGAAAAGTTGTCAAAAAACCAACATTAGTTGCCGCTGTTATTCCAGATGGTGTAGATTATGATGCATTAGATGAAAAGCCTGTTTATTTGGCTTTTTTATTGGCGGTACCGGACAAGGAAGATTCGACTCATCTGGAAATTTTGAGTCGTTTATCTACTTTACTTATGAAAAAAGAATTTCGCGAAAGATTAAGACAGGCCAAAACCAAAAAAGAATTTTTGCATGTAATCGATGAAGCAGAAAATCAAATGGAGACATCTGAAAAAGACAATGCGCATCAAACGTATGATGTGGTAGCCATTACAGCTTGTATTACAGGAATTGCCCATACATACATGGCAGCAGAATCATTGGAAACAGCAGGAAAAGAGATGGGCCATTTGGTTAAGGTAGAAACACATGGACAATCTGGCGTAAAAAATGACTTAACAGAGGAAGAGATTGCACAGGCAAAAGCAGTTATTATTGCATCAGAGATTGATATTGATTTAAGAAGATTTCAAGGAAAGCGTGTGTTAATAGCACGTGTGTCCGATGGCATTCATAAGCCAAAAGAATTGATTGAAGAAGCTCTTTATTCACCGAAAGTTTCTGTTTATCATGGACATTCCAAACAGGAAGAAGAGGAAGAAACCGAGAAACAGGAAGGTGTTTGGGGAAAATTATATCGTTCTTTGATGAATGGTATTACGTATATGTTACCATTTGTAGTAGGTGGTGGAATTCTAATTGCACTTGCTTTTTTGGTGGATGATAAATCAATTGATCCATCTAATTTTGGAATGAATACACCACTGGCAGCGTTCTTAAAAACAGCGGGTGGTTACGCTTTTGATTTTATGCTTTGTATCTTGGCAGGTTATATTGCCATGGGATTAGCCGATCGACCAGGTTTGGTTGTAGGTTTTGTAGGTGGTGCAATTGCAAAAACTGGAACAACCTTCTCTTCTTTGGCAGATTCTAGTGATCCATTGGTAAGTTCCGGCTTTTTAGGTGCTTTGCTAGCAGGCTTTTTAGCAGGCTTTTTCGTTCTCCTTTTGAAACGAATCTTTGCTCGTTTACCACAAAGTATAGAAGGTATCAAGACCATTTTGATTTATCCTGTTTTAGGGGTATTGGGAATTTCTTTCTTAATGATTGCCATCAATCCATTTGTAGGAGCTATCAATATAGCTTTAAACAATTGGTTAAACAGTTTACAAGGAGCCAATAAAATCTTATTAGGAGCCATTTTAGGTGGTATGATGTCAGTGGATTTGGGTGGACCAGTTAATAAAGCCGCCTATACTTTTGGAACTGGAATGATTGCAGAAGGTCATTATGATATCATGGCTGCTGTTATGGCAGGCGGAATGGTTCCACCATTGGTAATTGCACTATTGGCGACCTTTTTTCCAAAAAGATTACCGGCCAAAGAACGCTCTTCTGCACTTGTCAATTATGTCATGGGACTATCTTTTATTTCAGAAGGAGCTATTCCATTTGCTTCTGCTGATCCAATTCGTGTGCTTGTTTCTTGTATCATTGGTTCTGCTATTACAGGCGCATTATCAATGTTATGGGATTGTACTTTAATGGCACCGCATGGAGGCATTTTTGTCATTGCGACAGTAGGACATCCTCTTTTGTATTTAGCGGCAATTGCTATTGGTTCTATAGTGGGAATGCTCATATTGGCTGCTTGGAAGAAAAATGTAGGAGAAAAGGAGGAGACTCATGCAAAGTAAAAAAGTTACATTAAAAAATAAAAACGGATTGCATGCAAGACCAGCTACAGAATTGGCTAAACTGGCTATGCAATTTCCTTGTCGCATTTTGTTTATAACAAAGGGTCAAACAATTGATGCAAAGTCACCTCTTATGCTTTTATCAGCCGGATTGGAAAGGGGAACTGAAATCAAAATTGAATGCGATGGTGAGAAAGAAAAAGAAGCTTTAGAAGCTTTGGTGAATGCTTTTGAAAATCAATTTGGAGAAAAATAAAGGAGAAGGAGAAAGTATGGAGCAAACTCTATATGGGAAAGGTGTTTCAAAAGGGATTGGAATCGGAAAAGCGAAAATTATAGAAACACAAGAAGTTGGCGTGAGTGAATTTAAGATTGAAGATACCGAAAATGAATGGCACTTTTTACAAGATTGCTATCAAAAGGTAATACAGGAAACAGAAACATTGGTAAATGGGGCAACTGGTACGCAAAATGAAATTATGGAGGCTTATGTCATGCTTTTGAAGGATCCATCTTTATTAGCGGAAGCCAAAAAAATGATTGAGCAAGAAAAGTACAATGCGGGCTATGCTGTAAAAAAGAGTTTTTCGAATTTGGCTCAGCATTTTGAAGAAATGAAGGATCCTTATTTTGCAACGAGAGCATCCGATATTTTAGATATGGGGAATCGCATTATTGCTCAAATGGTACAGCAAGAAGAAATAGATTTAGAACATTTAGAAGACCATACGATTTTAATAGGAAAAGAAATAACAGCCTCTCAAATTGCCAAAGTCAATTTACAACAAATAGCAGGTATCATTTTACAAGAAGGAAATGAAAATTCACATGTTTCCATTATGGCAAGAACCAATGAAATTCCAACCATTGTGGGGGCAAGAGATTGTATGAAAATACAAGATCAGGAATTTTTAGCTATGGATGGAGAATGTGGAGAAATTACGATACATCCTTCTGAAGAAACAATTACACAGTTGCGAAAAAGACAAGAGAAATGGTTAGATAAAAAAGAGAGCTTAAAACAATACCTGCACAAGGTATCTCAGACAATAGATGGCAGAAAAGTAGAAATTTATGCGAACATTGGACATCCACAAGATATGAAAAAGGCTTTGGAAAATGGAGCAGAAGGTGTGGGATTGTTTCGCAGTGAGTTTTTGTATATGGAATCAGATCATATGCCAACTGAGGAAGAGCAGTTTCAGGCTTATCAGGAAGTATTAAAAAGTGCAAATGGAAAAAAAGTCATTATTCGTACTTTGGATATTGGGGGAGACAAAGATTTAAAATATTGGCAATTAGAACCAGAAGAAAATCCATTTCTGGGTTATCGAGCGATTCGTATTTGCTTGGCAGAGCCATCTATTTTTAAAACACAGTTGCGTGCCCTGTATCGAGCAAGTCAATTTGGCCAGTTAGCCATTATGTTTCCGATGATTTCTTCTTTGGATGAAATTAGAGAAGTAAAAAAAATTGTCAAAGAGACACAAATAGAACTAGAAAAGAGTGGAGAAAATTTTGATTCCCATGTTCCTTTAGGAGTTATGATTGAGATTCCATCCTCTGCTCTGATGGCAAAGGAGTTGGCGAAAGAATGTGACTTTTTTAGCATTGGAACCAACGATTTGATTCAATATACATTGGCTGTTGAGAGAGGAAATGCAAAAATTGAAAAATTATATACCAAATACCATCCAGCGGTCATTCGTTTTATTCAAATGGCAATTGAGGGGGCACATCAGGCCAATATTCCATGTGGTATGTGTGGAGAAGCTGCAGCTGAAAAGATTTTTATCCCACTCTTAATGGGATTGGGCTTAGATGAATTTTCCATGAATCCAAGTCGTATTTTAAATACCAGAAGATTGATTTGTAAGCTGGAAGAAAAAAGTTGCCAAGAGCTAGCCAATCAAGTTTTACAACTTAAAACAGCAAAAGAAATAAAAGATTGCTTGATAGCCTATAAGCAAGACCATCATTTATAAAAAAATAACAAAGTTTGAAATGAACTTTGTTATTTTTTGCATAATGGGAAAGCTATCCATTCCTATTTGCTTAAGATTGATTGTTGCATCCAATTTTCTAAAAAATGGGCAACCCCATCTTCGTTGTTAGAAAGAGCAATGTGGTTTGCTTTTTCTTTTAATTCAGGTACCGCATTTTGCATGGCAACACAAGTACCGGCAACTTCAAACATGGATAAATCATTGTAATCATTCCCAAAAACGAGGGTGTTTTCTTTGACAATGTTTAAATATTGATTTAATTTTGTGATAGCATTTCCTTTTGAAACATTTTCATTTCCAAGACTAATCCAGGCTTCATTTGGATTAACTTCTTTTTCCAAAACAAGAGTAGTTTTCAAATGATGATCAAAATACTGTTTTGCTTTTTGAATGACAGTTTCATTGGAATCAAGTAGCAAAATTTGAATGGTTGGATGATCTTGCAAGAAATGTTCCATGTTTTCTGGAAAATATAATTCTTGTGGATGCTTTTTGTATAGTGTAACAAATTCTAGAGCACCAGAACCTGCAGCTAATCGAATATGATGCTTTACAGCATATTGGTATATTTGATAGAAATCCTGTTCTTCAATGGTTAAATATTGAAGGGTTTCTTGTGTTTGGTAATTATAAATTTCAGCACCATTGGAAGAAATAAAAAAACGATCACCATGAACTTGAGGCATAATATCTTCAATTAAGTAACGTGGCCTTCCGGTACATAACACCACTTTATTTCCTAAATTCATAAAATGAGAAAGTGTCTGTTTTGTTTTCTCAGAAATAACACCTTGATCATTTAACAAAGTGCCATCACAATCTATATAAGCAATATATGACACGAGTCTTCCTCCTTTTCTATGATTTTATTTGCTTGTAATATTTTAGACTATTTTTGTGTATTTGGCAAGGGGGAAAGAAAAAGGCAACGAAAATTGAAAATGGTAAAATTAAATTACCGTTTTTAGATAAATAAAAAGACACATAATTAAACTTATGATACAATGTTGGTGACGAAACTAACATTGAAAGGAAAGAATAATTATGTATCATATAAAGAATATCACAAAAGAAAAGGTAAATACCTAAAATATAGTGAAAGATTAAAAGATATATCTCCTAGAATTATGGAAAAATATCTTACACCAGAACTAAATGAATTTTTAATCTTTTCTAAAAACTATGGAGAACCTGTTGATATGATTTTGCAATATGCAAAAATTCTTTATGAACATCTTGTTCACTTTGTAGAAGAACGTCACTTAATGAATTATTCTTCACTTATAGCAATAAATAATCTTTATACTAATATAGATAGCTTACACAAT
>CAMCHB010000018.1 GCA_945874585.1 uncultured Clostridium sp.
ACACACTGCATATCGTCGGCAGCGTCAGATGTGTATAAGAGACAGCTTTAATTGCTATTTATATAAGATGTAGTAGAGGACGAAGCGGGAAGCGGATGTTGCTAGATGAGTTGATTCTAACCAAAAAAAGTTGTATAATAAAGATAGCATTGTTTTTTTATTACTAAAAGGAGGTTATTGTTTTGAAGTTACACGAAGTTGTAAGATTGACACAAAAAACAGTGGAGAAGAAGATTAACTGGATGGTTGGGGTAAGAAAATATTTACAACCCTTAACACAAGATGATTGGGTTATTATTGCAAAACTGTTGCAATTGTCCAGTCAGGCAAGGTCAAATCACACATCAACTTGGATTAAAGCCGAGGTGTCTATCTTTGAAAATCAACGAATTTACAATGCTTTGGTGTATTATTTTGGTTTCCGTTTTAAACGGTGTCAGGATAAAACCAAGCGGATTTTTCAGGAAGATGGAAAGTCGTATTATATGATACAACAGCACAACGGCATTCCAAAGCGATAATTCAAACAATAGCAAAAAAGTTCCGATGATAATTCATTGGAACTTTTTTATTGTTTCAATTTTTTGAAAATGGAACAATTCGGTAAGAAAAAAGATAAAATCAGATAGTTTCCGATGTAGACCATCACAAATAAAAGGATCCATCCAATGGTAGAGAGGAAAGACTGCATCAGGATAGAAAAAGAAGAAAAAAGAAGGACAGTTATCCATAAGGCAGTAAAAGGATGGAGGATAGTGTGCAAAAAGTCAATGCGAAAATGAGTGGCACGATACAATTGCCAACAACTAATGGAAAAATTCAAAATTTCACTTACATACATAACCATGATGTAGCCTATCATGCCAAAGCGAGGAATTAAAATATAAAGCAAAAAAATACTGATAAACAAATCGAATATATTACAAAACATCACACCGACTTGACGATCAATTCCTTTTAAAACAGCATCGATGACATGATCTAAATGCATCCAAAAAAGCAAAGGAGCCAATAACAGTAAATAAGGTGTTAAAGAAAATGTATGATAGGTTAAAAAAGAAATTTGATCCGGAAAGAGAAGAAAAATGCCAATGATGCAAAAAGAAAAAAGGATGACACAGCGAAAAAGTAGTAAAATGATTTCTCTCATTCGATTCCAATCTTGTTTCATACGATAACGGGCAAATTCAGGAATCATGAGCAAAGAAATGGAATTTACCAAAACACTAGGAAACATCAAAATTGGCATAACCATTCCTTGTACCAGCCCATATTGAGAAAGAGCCTGCTGGCAAGATAGACCGGATTTTTCTAAGCGGACTGGAATGATGGATTGCTTAATTGTTGAAAGACCAGAACGCAAATAGGAAGTAACGGCAACAGGCAGTGCAATTTTCAAAATACGTTGGTAATTGGCAGAGGAGCGCTGTGTTTTTCGAATTTTTTTTTGTTCCAGGCGATACAAAAAAAGGATCAAAAGAAAAGAGCAAATCTCTGAAAACGAAATAGCACAACCTAAAATACAGCAAATATTTTCTATACTTTGGACTGGAAAATAGGTAAATCCAATCCAAACACCCAGAAGTTTAAACAAAAAATTAGCGATATCATAACAAGAGTTTCGTGAAATTCTTTTGATACCAGTAAAATACCCCATTAAAGCAATGGCAACTCCGCTAAAAGGCAGGCTGATTGCTAAAAAGTAAAAAACACGAGGGGATATTTGTTGATGCAAAACTAGTTGACAAGCTAGCGGAGCAAAAAAACAAAGAAGTAATCCTGCCAAACAACCACCGAGGAAACTATAAAAAATACATTTTTTCATAGCTCGAAAAACAGAAAAAGCAGAAGACATGGCAGCTTCCTCGGCTACAATACGAGTTGAAGCTAGACTAATGCCGGAATTGGCAATTGTCATAGCAAATTGATACACAACCATGATTAAACCGAATAAACCAATGGCTTCACTGCCTATATGATTGGCGATATAAATATCAAGTCCCATGGAGCAAGTGCTAAGAAGAAGAGAAGTAGCTACCATAATAATGGTATTTTGGAAAAATATTTTTGCTTTTTTCAAAAATCAGGCCCCCATTGCATAAAAAATCCAAATCCGGAGAAAATAGGAGTGCAAAAAGAAGAGAAAGTGGGGAATAAACATGGAAAAATCAAACCGAAAGAGAAGTTTATGGCGATCTTTTTTTACGATCATACTAATCTTTCTTATCATATTTACTTTCTATCAAACGTATGACATATTTTTTCTAAAACCATCTGTGGAGGCTCTTTCAAAATATGGTTCACGAGGCAGTGAAGTAACACAAATTCAGACCAAATTAAAAAGATGGGGCTATTATAATGGATCTGTTGATGGAATCTATGGAACACAGACGGTCAATGCAGTCAAATATTTTCAAAGGAAAAATGGATTAACGGTTGATGGAATCGCTGGTACCAACACATTAAGAGCAATGGGGATTTATAGTAGTTCTAGTGGAACTAGTAGTGGCAATACCAGTGATTTGAATCTGCTTAGCAAATTGGTATATGGGGAAGCAAGAGGAGAACCATATGCAGGACAAGTTGCTGTGGCAGCGGTTGTATTAAACCGTGTTAAAAGTTCATCTTTTCCCAATAGCATAGCTGGTGTTATTTATCAATCAGGTGCATTTGATGTGGTCTCTGATGGACAAATAAATTTGACACCAAACAGTACTGCCAAAAAAGCAGCACAAGATGCTATGAATGGTTGGGACCCAAGTTATGGCGCTATTTATTATTTTAACCCTAATACAGCAACCAATAAGTGGATCTGGTCAAGACCAATGACAGTTACTATAGGAAATCATAGATTTTGCAAATAACCCAAAAGGACAATATTTTCGGATATTGTCTTTTTTGAATGTGAATTGAAAAATAGCATTGGTAAAAGAACAGCCAGGAGAACGAGAAAGAAGCATGGAATTATTTCGATTCTATTGACAAAACAAGTGCATATTGATAAGATTAAATAAATTTTGTAGGAGGATCACATGATTTTATTTCCAAAACTTTATCTAAAAAATGTATTAGACATATCCGTTGCATTACTTCAAAAAGAAAACATAAAAGGAATTTTGATAGATGTAGACAATACACTATTATACCTGGATAAAACTTTGCTAAAAGGGGTAGAAGAATGGGTCGAAAACATGAAGAAAAATGAAATCAAAATGTGTATTTTATCAAACACCAATCAAAAAGACAAAGTGAAAAAATTGGGAGAACAGTTACAAATTCCGTATGTCTATTTTGCTAAAAAACCTTTAAAAAGTGGTTTTAAAAAGGGAGCTAAAATATTAGAATTACCTTATCAACAGATAGCAGTAGTGGGGGATCAAATTACCACAGACGTATGGGGAGCCAATCGTATGAAAATGTTTTCTATTCTTACAAAACCATTAGAAGAAAAAGATATTTGGATTACCAAAATAAAAAGACCATTTGATGCATATATTATCAACAAGTACTTAGAAAGGAAGTAAAAGAAGATGTATATAAACGATGTACATATCAATTATTATATTCTAGCAGTTCTTTTGGGAATTGCTATTGGACAATTGACCGATTGGATGATACGCAGATTAGAAGCGGACAAACCAGCTTTTTGCAAGGGTTTCTTAAAAGAAATGAAAAATGATGCACATCCTAATTTTTCCCTTATGACATTAACACCAATTATTTATATATTTTTGCTTTATGTCTATGGAATTAACAATGAAGGAATTCTAGAAAATTTAGGACTCATAAAATTTGTATTGATGGTTCCTATTTTGCTGGCCGTTTTCAAAATCGATTACGATCAACAAATCATTCCTAATCGATTAAATTTGACACTATTTGAATTAGGATTGGTTTTCACCATTTTATATGGTTTTAATAATGTGATGATATCAGTCGACCGCATCTTAGGTTTAGTTGTTGGTGGAGGCATCTTTTTACTGATTACTTTATTGGGTGGTTTTATTGCTGGAAAAGAGGCAATGGGACTGGGAGATGTCAAATTGATGTGTGGCCTTGGCTTGCTATTTGGTTTTGCCAATACGTTAATTATTTGTTTTGTTGCATTTTTAATAGGTGCTGTTATAAGTGTCCTATTGTTAGCAACGAAAAAGAAAAAAACAAATGAGTATATACCATTTGGACCATTCATCATTTTAGCAACCTTTATTGTCATATTTGTTCCTTCCAATATTTTAGTAACGATTTTACTAAATATTTTTACCTTAGGAATGATTAACCGATAATACCAAGAGAAAAAGGGGGAGAGTTGTCATATGAATATTCGATTACGCTGGCTACGTGATAAATTAAATGCACTAAATATTCAAGGGATGATTGTTTCTAATCCCGTGAATATCAAGTATTTAACCAATATCAATGCAGAAGGAGAATTATTGATCACACGTAAGGAAAATGTTTTTATCACAGATGGTCGTTATATAGAAGAAGTGAACTCGGCATTAACAATTGGAGATGGAGTGGTTGTATGTGATCGCAAAAATATGATGAGAGAAGATTATGAGAATCATTTTATTTTTTGTGAAACAGTTGGATTTGAAGAGGGATATGTAACATTTGAAAAATATAAATATATGAAGCAGCTTTATAAAGTGAATGATTTTGTGGAAACGGAACATATTATTGAAAAACAACGTATTTTAAAGGAAAAAGAGGAAATAGAAGCAATTGAAAAAGCTTGCCAACTAACCGATGAATGTTTTTCACATATTGTAAAATACATTCAAAAAGGAATGACAGAACGACAAATTGCAGATGAAATAGAACAGTATTTTAAACAAAATGGTGCAGATGGACTAGCCTTTGAAACCATTGTAGCATCTGGCGAAAATTCATCAAAACCACATAGTCTGGTAACCGACCGAAAGATTCAGTCTGGTGATATTATTTTAATGGATTTTGGATGTCGCTATCATGGGTATTGTGCTGATATGACAAGAACCATTTTTGTAGATAAAATGTCAGATCACATGAAAAAAGTATATGATTTGGTATTACGCAATCAAGAAAACGTTTTGCAGGAAATGAAGGAAAATGCTAATTTAAAAACCATTTCAAAAATGGTGGAAAACGATTTTCAAATGTATCACTGTGACTTGATTCATGCGCTAGGACATGGAGTTGGATTGGAAATTCACGAATTACCAGTTATTAGCTCAAGAAGAGACTTTTTCCTAAAAGAAAATATGGTATTAGCGGTAGAACCAGGAATCTATATTCCAGGGAAATTTGGAATTCGAATAGAAGATACCGTTAAATTGACAAAAAATGGTTGCATAAAATTAACCAATTCTGAGAAGAATTATATTATCATATCTTGATTTTCCGGGATAATTGTAGTAAAATAGAAAAGAAGTTTAAGCGTGAAAAAGTCATGCAAAATAAAATAATGAATATAATAGAGAAAAGGGGTTTTAAAAATGGCAGAAGTATATATGGCTGGAGATGTAAGAAATGGAACAACATTTGAATTAGATGGAAATGTGTATAAAGTAGTAGAATTTCAACACGTAAAACCAGGAAAGGGTGCAGCATTTGTACGTACAAAATTAAAAAACGTAATGAATGGATCTGTTATTGAAAAAACATTTAATCCATCTGAAAAATTACAAGGTGCTGAAATCGAGAAAAGAGAAATGCAATATTTATACAATGATGCAGGCTTGTATTATTTTATGGATACTGAAACATATGAACAAATTCCTGTTAACAAAAGTGATTTAGGAGATATGTTAAAATTCTTAAAGGAAAACATGATGGTTAAAATTCTTTCTTTTAAAGGAAAAATATTTGCTATCGAGTTACCATTGTTTGTTGAATTAGAAATTACATATACAGAACCAGGATTTAGTGGAAACACATCAACCAATGCAACAAAACCAGCAACACTAGAAACAGGTGCAACCATCAATGTTCCATTGTTTGTCAACACAGGTGATAAAATTCGAATTGATACCAGAACTGGTGAATATATGGAAAGATTATAGTGAGGAAAGGAAACCTATGGCAGAGTTAAAGAAAAATAAAAAACTAGAAGAGAATGGGGAAGTTCGTCAACAATTGAACCACATTCAAAATCAGTTAGAAAAAATTTTGATAAAGCAACAAGAGCTAGAAAATCGTTTAAGTGAAATTGAAAAAGATATTTATATGGACAACGATTATGATTTAGAAATTGTTTGCCCTTACTGTAATTATAGTTTTGCATTAGATGCAGACGAAACACATCACGAGGTAGAATGCCCAGAATGTCATAATAAAATTGAGATTGACTGGGAAGGGGAATCATTAGAAGAGAGTGATTGTTCATGCTGCAGTCATCCTTGTCAAGGAAATTTTGAGACACCAAAAGAAAAGGATGATAAGCAACAAGAAGAAAATGACAATGACGATGATATGTAAAAAAGATTAAAAGGTAAGATAATCAAGTGGATTGATCGCTTGGTTATCTTTTTTTATGGTAAAATGCAGATGTTCGCCTGTGGTAGCACCATTGGTAGGATTTCCTTTGGAATCACGATAAGGATTTTGAGGACTAGCTGGTACGATTTTGGGACCAACTTGACCAATCTTTTGCCCACGACCAATGTTTTGACCAACCGAAACGATAAATTGAGGAGATACATGTCCGTAAATAAATTGAAATATACCAGATTGTAAAACAATAGTGTAGCCATCGGCTCCTTTAAAACCGGTAAACAATACCGTACTATCAGCAACAGAAATAAGTTGTGTACCAGACGGAGCTGGAATATCAATACCGGAATGAAAACTGGAAGCTCCACCAGTTGGTTTTGAGCGAGGACCAAAAGGAGAAGAGATACGGGTATAACCAGGGCATGGCCATAAATCAGATGTGTGAAGTGGTGTAGAAGAAGTAGAGGGAGAAAGAGAAATAGGCGTTTTTGTAGTATACAAAAGGAGTAGAAATAAGAAACAAAAAATAAATAAAATAAGAAAAAACAAAGAATAAATACGATAAGAAAAACTACCAGACATAAAAACCTCCTTATTGGTAGCCCCCATAAGATTAAAATTTTCGAATTTTGATTTTCTCCTTGATTAAAGAGCGAAAATCAGGAAAAGCATATAACAAACGGCGTGTAAAAATGGATTTGTTTCGTAAAAATTCCCTTACTTTGTCGGTGATTTCTTCAGCTGATTCTTTATTTACGATAGAATGAGCAGTCCATTTCATACGAGCCATCAAATTGAAAGATGTAATATTATCGGCTAAGAAAAGCACAAAACTAGCTAAACTAAAGCCAAGAAGAATATCGGAAGGAATACTGCGCAAAGACTGCTCCAAAATAGGGTTAACAGAGTAAACCAAGATAAAGCCTAAAACACCAAAAATAACAGAATTGTGTAGACAAACACGTCCATTGATATTAAAGGGTACTTGAGAATAATCCCACCATCTAGTGTCAAATAGTTTTTCCATTACAACACTGGTTAGATATTCAACAACAGTGCATAGAAGAGCAGCCATTACAAAAAGAGTCAATGGTGAATGAGAGTATTGCTGGAAAGTAGCAATCATAAGTAGGCAACATACCCCATAAATAGGGCAATATGGACCAATTAAAAAGCCACGGTTGATAAATTTTTTATCTTGGCATAAAAAAAGCGTAACTTCCATCATCCAACCAGCTACTGCATAGATCATAAAAAGCGCAAAATAAATTCCAAATGTATATAGCATGATAAAATCCCTTCTAAAAATTAAAAATCCCTATTATCTTACAATATTTTGGCTACATTGTAAAGAGATTGCCAAAAAAAACGAAAAATGGTATAATAATCTTGTGCGAAAGATAGAGAAAAAAGGAAAAGAATTTTCCCGATTTGAGAAATGGAGGTTTTAATATGGAAAGAATTGATCGACAAAACTATTATTTAAACATGGCAGAAACGGCTGGTCAAAGAGGAACTTGTATCCGCAAACGTTATGGAGCAATTATTGTAAACAAAGATCGCATTGTTTCTACTGGCTATGTAGGAGCACCACATGGCAGAAAGAACTGCTGTGATTTAGGAGAATGTTTGCGAGAAAAATTGCAAATTCCAAGCGGAGAACGATATGAATTGTGCCGTAGTGTACATGCTGAAGCAAATGCTATTATTCAAGCTTCTAAGGAAGAAATGGATGGAGCTATTATGTATTTGGTTGGAACAGATGTAAAAACAGGTGAATATGTGAAAAATGCGAATTGCTGTTCTATGTGTAAAAGAATGTTGATCAATTCAGGCATTAAGGAGGTTGTCATTCGAGATGACAAAACACATTATCGCGTGATCGAGGTGAAAGATTGGATTCAAAATGATGAGTCTTTAGAAAACCACCGTGGGTATTAAAACCAAAAAGAAACGAGTAAGCTTTAAAACTTACTCGTTTCTTTTTTATGGCAGGGGTACTTGGAATCGAACCAAGCTCTGCGGTTTTGGAGACCGATATACTACCGATGTACTATACCCCTAAGACTTTTTAATCATAGCATAAAATAAAAGAATATGCAAGAGAAACAGAACAAATAAGAAAAATTTTCTATAAGGGTCAATAAAAAAAGATAGCTCATAACTTATTCAAGTTATGAGCTATCTGAGGTACTCATTCTTCATTTCCATCCGAGTCCTTTTCATCCATTTCTTCTTCGTCCAAGACAAGATTTTGATTACAAATATAAATTGGTAAATTGTAAAATTTTTTTGCCATATTCCCATGGATTTCAGAGAAACTAAAACTAGAGGTTGGATTTAAAAATTTGGTAAAACGCAATTTCGAACGAGGATGCATTTCATTACCATAAAGTAAAACATGAAGACCACCAGAACGATCTTTTTCAACAAGACACACAGCACCACACAGAACGCAATCTTTACTATAAAAGCGAAAGAGCTTTTGTGTCCGATAAACGGCAATGGGAACAAAAAACATTTCAGGAGCAATGGCATTTCCTAAAATGTCCGATGCATCTGCAACAAAAATACCAACTGAATTATTGGGTAATTCATGAATCTTTACGGAAGAAAAAGCATACCGAACCAAATCGGCAACTTTTTCCTGCTTTTTTGTATTGTTTTTTTGTCTCATCATGATGTACCTCCTTGTGTATAAAAAATTAGGAATAAGTGAATTATACCATATTTTGTCGAAAAAAACAATAAAAAGTAGAAACAGAAATACTAGAAAAAAACAACCACTAGATAAATGTGTAATTTATCTAGTGGTTTCCACTTTTCGGATAATAAATGCGTTTCATATAATAAATATTTTTCTGGTAAATTAGTCAATACCCAATTGAGATATTGGCAGATATAAAAAACACCCTAAAATAGGGTATTTGTGGTGGAGATGAGGGGAGTCGAACCCCTGTCCAATTATTCTTTCATATTCATTTCTCCGAGTGCAGTTTATTCTTTGGATTTCGTATGCAAAAGGAGGAAAAAACAAAACCAATTGAATACTAGCTCTATGATACCTCTACCATCATGAGCAAAATGGTAGATCGTTTACCCACGAACAAAACACCCGATAAAAGCTGTGGGAGTCAGTTATCGAATGACACTGCAATTAGGCAGCGTAAGCTAATTCATAATTATTATTATTATTTTTAGCGTTTATTATTAAATTCGCTTTTTTTAAGGTGGCCGAAGCGAACATCCACCACTCGCTTTGAGTACTGCTAAATAACTGTCGAAAGCCAAATACATCCCCGTAACACTTTATATTATATGATAGAAATCGTGAATTAGCAATAGAATAAAAGAAAATTTCATAGAATCAAAAAAAGGGGGAAAAATAGTCAAAAATATTGAATCACAAAGAAAACTATGGTAAGATGGACAACGAGATAATAATAAAAGAAAGAAGGAAAAAAGAGAATGAATCAATGGTTTCATAAATCGACTGAAGAGGTAAAACAAATATTGCAAACGAATGAGCAAAACGGATTAACACAAGAAGAAGTAAAAAAAGCAAGACAATCTTATGGCTATAATGAATTAAAAGAAACCAAGAAAAAAAGTCTGTGGTTACGTTTTTTGGAACAATTCAAGGACTTCATGATTCTGGTTTTAATTTTATCGGCTATTGTGTCTGGTATGGTTGGAGTGGCAAAAGGAGAAGGATTAAACGATACCATCATTATTTTGATTGTTGTTTTAGTCAATGCTATCATTGGGGTAATGCAGGAAAGTAAGGCAGAAAAATCTTTAGAGGCACTGAAAAAAATGAGCAATCATGTGGCAAAAGTGGTACGAGATGGAACTTTACAAATTATTCCATCCAAAAAATTGGTACCAGGGGATATTGTAGTGATTGAAACAGGTGACTATATTCCTGCTGATTTGCGTATCTTAGAAGCTGTGAATTTAAAAGTGCAGGAATCTGCCCTGACAGGGGAATCTGTACCTGTTGAAAAAAATGAAAAAACCATTCAAGATACAAAAGTAGGAATTGGAGATCAAACCAATATGCTATTTTCTTCTAGCTTTGTGACCTATGGACGAGGAAAAGGCGTTGTAGTAGCAACTGGTATGCAAACAGAAGTGGGAAAAATCGCAGGTATGATCAATGATACCGTTAGCACACAAACACCTTTGCAAATAAAACTAAATGAATTAGGTAAAGTATTAGGCGTTGGAGCATTATTGATATGTATCGTGATATTCCTAATTGGGTTAGCTTATGGCAAAGAACCTATTCATATGTTTATGACAGCTGTTAGTTTAGCAGTAGCAGCTATTCCAGAAGGTTTACCAGCAGTGTCTACCATTGTATTAGCTATTGGCGTACAAAGAATGGTAAAGAAAAATGCAATCATTAAGAATCTACCATCTGTTGAAACTTTGGGAAGTAGTAGTGTAATTTGTTCAGATAAAACCGGTACTTTAACCCAAAATAAAATGACTGTTGAACAAGTGTATTGCAATCAAACACTTATGGATGTTCATCATTTGGAACCAACACCGGAATTGGAACTATTATTGCAATCTTGCAGGCTTTGTAATGACACGAAAATCAGTCAGGATGGAAGCCTAACAGGCGATCCAACGGAAACAGCATTGGTTGATTTGGCTTTGCGTGAAAATCCATCACCAGAAAAAATTCAGGAAATAGAAAGAGTGGCTGAAATTCCTTTTGATTCAGAACGAAAATTGATGACAACCATTCATCCTTATCAAAACGGCTATATCGTATATACCAAAGGGGCAGTCGACGAGTTATGGAAACGATGCACCCAGTATCAAAAAAACGGAATGATTGATACCAATATGGAAAATGAGAAGGCACATGTGGCAGAGCAAAATAGGCATATGGCACAAAATGCACTTAGAGTGTTAGGATTTGCTTATCGAAAAATTGACTCTTTGCCAAACAATCAAACCGAAATAGAAGCATTGGAAAACAATTTAACATTTGTTGGCATGGTGGGCATGATCGATCCACCAAGAGAAGAAGCAAAAGAAGCTGTGAAAAAATGTAGAAGTGCAGGTATTAAACCGGTGATGATTACAGGAGATCATAAAATAACGGCTATTGCTATAGCAAAACAGTTGGGAATTTTGCAGAAAGACTCGGAAGCAATTACGGGAAATGAATTAGAAGAAATGTCACAAGAAGAATTAGAGAAAAAAATTGATCAATATTCTGTTTATGCCCGTGTATCACCAGAACATAAGGTGCGCATTGTAAAGGCTTGGCAAAAAAGAGGTAATGTTGTGGCTATGACGGGTGATGGAGTCAATGATGCACCAGCCTTGAAAACAGCCGATATTGGTTGTGCAATGGGAAAAGTCGGAACCGATGTTGCCAAAGAGGCGGCAGATGTAATTTTAACCGATGATAATTTTGCGACAGTTGTGTCAGCTGTTGAAGAAGGAAGAAGAATTTATCAAAATATATTGAAGGCAATTCAATACTTATTGTCAAGTAATGTGGGTGAAATTCTAACCTTGTTTATTGCTATTCTGCTAACACCAGTTTTAGCAAGAACTTTCCAGATTCAAGATATTGCAGATTTGACACCATTGTTACCAATTCATATTTTATGGATCAATCTGGTAACCGATTCTTTACAAGCATTGGCATTGGCTGTTGATCCAGCAGAAAAAGATGTCATGAAACAGAAACCAAAAAAAGCAGGAAGCGGAATTTTCACCAAAGGGATGGTATGGCGTATCTTATACCAAGGGGTTATGATTGGAGGAATTACTTTAATAGCCTATTGCATAGGATTGGGTACAACAAATCGAACCGAAACACAAAGATTGGAGATAGGTCAAACGATGGCCTTTACAGTACTAGCCTTTTCACAATTGATTCATGTGTTTAACATTCGAAATAACAAAGAGTCTATTTTTAAAACAGGTATTTTCAACAACCCTCAATTGATTTGGGCAACGATTATTTCAGCCATTATGATGTTTGTTATTTTATGGATTCCACCATTACGAACTATCTTTAGCATTGCAGAACTTCCAGTGGATCACGTATTTGAAGTTATTTTATTAGTCTTCTCACCAATTCTAATTGTGGAACTAATGAAATGCTTTAAATGGAATACAAGTAAGGATGAAGAGTAGTAGAAAAATTGACAAAGTTTACGAAAATAGGTATAATAAAGAAACAGAGAAAATATTTCTTTTTTTATTAAAGGAGGAGTCCTTATGAAACAAGACAATTTGACGAAGTTACTAGAAAAAGAAACGAAACGGTTAATTCAACACAATATCCATTTTTTCGGATATGATTTAACAGTGAAGGGAATTGTAATCATTCCAATTCAAAATACGCTTAGTGGCAAACGAAACATGATATTACTTGGGTATCGGGTAGTACACCAAAATATGAAAGAATCTTTTCCAAGCTTGAATCGACACAAAGATAGAATATTGTGTCAAATAAAT
The DNA here is from genome assembly GCA_945874585.1 of uncultured Clostridium sp. Lineage (GTDB taxonomy): Bacteria > Bacillota > Clostridia > TANB77 > CAG-508 > CAMCHB01. The sequence continues at coordinate 12,973 of CAMCHB010000018.1, forward strand.
CTAGCGGATTTGAAAGAAATTCACGAAGTAGTGTAATTGGGATCATTTGAAAGGACTTTTCAATAAAAGGAATACAATTGTGTTCCTTTTATTTGTCTTATTAGCGAGAAAATGAGAAAAAAATGTTAAAATATGTTGAAAAAAAGTTGAATAAAAGATATGATATAGTAATAAAATAAGAGAGGGAAAGTGGAGAGATTATGATTGACTTAATGGTACCAGATGTGAGAAGAAAAAGATTTCACTATAAACATATTTTATTTATTAGTATTATAGTTGTAATTTTGATTGTAACAATTGTTTTGTGTGTGGTGAGCGGAAAGCACAAAAAAGAAGAAAAAAATGCAGAACAAGTGGCAAATGCTAATACGGCAGTCCAAGTCATAACGCAAAATCAAGTAGGTGGCGCCAAAACAAGCTCACAAACGACACAAGCAAACAACCAAAACAATCAAAACAATGGGCAACAGGTAGCCAATACAGCAAATGAAAAAACATTGGGTGATGGGGGACAAAGAACCGTTTTGGCTAGTATGATGCCACGTTTAACCGATCAAGCAAAAGAACGTATGCAACATATTTATTTGTCAGATTACAAACGTGTTTTCTTGACTTTTGATGATGGACCATCTAAAACGGTAACACCCGTTATTTTAAATATTTTGAAACAATACCAAGTAAAGGCAACTTTTTTTGTGTTAGGAAATCGTGTGGATTTATATCCTGATTTACTAAAACAAGAATATTTAGAGGGACATTATATTGCAAATCATGGATATACACATCAATACAGTGCTATTTACGCAAGTTCATACGCCATTTTGGATGAATTTAATCAAACGGAAAATTCCATTCGCAATGCGCTTAATATCCCAAGCTATCAATCCCATTTGTTCCGTTATCCAGGAGGAGCACCAGGTGGAAAATATGCAAATGTAAAAAAAGAAGCCATGGGATTGTTCGATCAAATCAATGTAGCACACGTGGATTGGAGTGCTCTAACAAAAGATGCAGAAGGTAAATTTTCAAAAGAGCAATTATTGCAAAATTTATATGAGACAGCACAAAATCGACAAAGTGTTGTACTTTTGATGCATGATGCAGGCGATAAGCAAACAACAGCAGAAGCCCTACCAGAAGTCATTCAGTATTTTAAACAACAAGGATATGTTTTTGAGAATTTTTATGATATTATGAAATAGGAAATTTGAATACTAGTTCAGTTGACTTGAAAAGAAAGAAAAAAATCGATATAATTAAAACAAAATTTAAAATGAGAGGATAATGGATATGAAGAAAAAATATCATGAATATGTTAAAATTAAGGATTTGAAAGATATGTTTCAAAAAACAGTGGAAACCTATCCTGACAATGTAGCTTATTGTATCAAAACAGGGGATCCCGAGAAAAAATACAAGGATATCACCTATCGTGAATTAGAAGATCAGGTAAATTCACTTGGTACGATTTTAATTGAGATGGGATTAAAGGACAAGAGAATTGCAATTATATCTGAAAATCGCTATGAATGGGGAATGGCTTATTTAGCAATTGTCAATGGAACAGGAGTTGTAGTACCACTTGATAAAGCATTGCCTGCCAATGAGATAGAAAGCCTAATCATTCGTTCTGGGGTAGAAGCTATTATTTATTCTAATAAATACGATGATGTCATGATGGATATCAAAAATCGAAACACAACAGATTTACGTTATTATATCTCTATGGATGCATCTGAAAGAAAAAATCAAGTTCTTTCCCTAAAAGAATTAGTACAAAAGGGACATGAATTGGTTGAACAAGGAGATCGTAAATATTTAGATGCAAAAATTGAAGCAGACAAGATGAGCATTATGCTTTTTACATCAGGAACTACTTCAAAATCAAAGGCCGTTATGTTGTCACATAAAAATATTTGTAGTAATTTAATGGATATTTGTGCGGTCATTACCCTTAATCAAAATGATACCTTATTATCTTTCTTACCTTTACATCATACCTTTGAGTGTACGGTTGGTTTCTTATATCCAATGTATGTAGGTGCACGTATTGTGTTTTGCGATGGCATTCGACACATTGCAGAAAACATCAAAGAATATCAAGTATCTGCTATGATATCTGTTCCAATTCTATTTGAAAGCATGTATCGTAGAATCATGAAAAACATTGAAAAAGCGGGAAAATTGGAACGTGTTCAAAAAGGAATTAAAATTAGCAATTTACTTTTAAAATTTGGTATTGATAAAAGAAAAGAAATCTTCAGTGAAATTCATGCTACTTTAGGTGGAAAATTACGTTTGTTTGTTAGTGGAGCAGCAGCTCTTGATCCAGAAGTAGAGAAAGGCTTTAATGATTTAGGTATTAAAACATTACAGGGCTATGGATTAACCGAGATGTCTCCTGTTTTAGCAACGGAAAATGATGTTTACACGAAAAATGGTAGTGTTGGTAAAGTAATGCCAAGTTTGAAAGTAAAAATTATTGATAAAAACAAAGAGGGAATCGGTGAAATCATTGCCAAAGGTCCATCTGTTATGTTAGGCTATTATCACAATGATGAAGCCCTGTCTCTTATACACATCTGACGCTGCCGACGATATGCAGTGTGTA
>CAMCHB010000019.1 GCA_945874585.1 uncultured Clostridium sp.
TTTTTAAATGGTATGAATATTTCTGCTTTAACATCAGAATATTGTCCGAATACCAAAGAACAATTAAGCCAAATTGGGATTGGTGAGATCACACCAGATATGCAAGAGATATTTACGCATTTTGAAAATATCAACCATACCTTAAAAGATAAAATGTACAAACAAAATGCAGAAGAATTATTTAAATGTATTCCAATGAAAATGGAACAGTTTTATACCAAAATTGAACAGTATTCACAAATTCCAATTTTCAAATTTTATGATGCTTATCAAATTTTCCAAAGAATTTCATGTGCTAACAACGAAGATATTGTTTCAATTCGTGAATGTTTAATGAAAAGAGCCAAAAAATATCCAAAGGAATTAGCACCAGAATATGAAAACTTGGAAAAACTAAAACAAGTGATTGATACGTATTTAAAAGGAAAAGATATTGGTATCAAAATTGTGATGTTACAAGAATTTTCAAATGATTTGGAGACCATCTTAAAACTTTATCGCAATGAGCCAGTCTTGCTGGAAGAAGATATGGCGGTAACAGAAAATAAGGTAGAACCAGAAGAAACATTTTCGATTAGCACAGAAGATGGGATGAAAGAATAAAATAATTTTATAAATTACAATCGGCCAGGCACAGATATAGAAAAATTCACATATATTAAAGTATTGTGAAACAGGGAGGTACCAGTATGGTAGCATTTTCTATATCAGGATTGCTTGGCTTTTTAAATTCGGCCATATTTTTAGTTGGCTATATAACCAATCATACTTTATTTCCAGAGCCCTTAAGCTCGGAAGAAGAAAAAATGTATTTGGAAAGATACAGTAATGGAGATGAAGAGGCACGCAATGTACTGATTGAAAGAAATTTACGTTTGGTAGCTCATGTTAGTAAAAAATATAGCAATTCCAGTGTAAGCAGTGATGATTTGATTTCCATTGGTACCATTGGTTTAATCAAAGGAATTCATAGTTATAAAATGGATAAAGGTGTCAAGCTCGCCACCTATGTTTCAAAATGCATTGATAATGAAATCTTAATGCATTTGCGTAGCCTAAAAAAGGTAGGGGCAGAAGTGTATTTAAATGAACCAATTGGAAAAGATAAAGATGATAATGAAATCAGTTTGATGGATGTCCTAGAAAACAACGAGAAAAATATTGAAGATGAAATCGAATTGAAAATGAAGGTAAGGAAGCTTTATGATCAAATCAACAAAGTATTAAAAGACCGCGAAAAATCCATTATTGAAATGCGCTATGGTTTGTATGGCAAAAGTCCAAAGACGCAAAATCAAATCGCTCATTTGCTTCGGTATTAGCCGTAGTTATGTATCACGTATTGAGACAAAAGCAATTCAGAAACTAGCAAAAGATTTTCGACTGTAAGAAGCATAAAAGCAAAAAAAATCAATCTATGGTGAATCTAACATTATTTGGTAAAATGAAAAAGTCCTGAAATTTTGCCAAATAATGTTTTTTTATATAATAGGAAAGTAAATAAGATGTGAAATTTTAGTGAATTTTGGTTGGAACGCATTGACAAATGTTTCATTCGTACATTATACTAAAAATATTGCAAAAAAGAAAAAAGAAGAATCCTAGCACAATTTATAGTATAGGAAAAAGAATGAGAAAGGATGAGAACATGTTAAAATTATTGAAGAATATGACCAAAAAAGACCTCTTGATTGCAATTATTATAATGGTTTTGGTAGTATTTCAAGTTTGGTTAGATTTAAAACTACCAGATTATATGTCTGAAATAACAAAATTGGTGCAAACAGAAGGAAGCGACATGGTTGATATTTTGAAAAATGGTGGCTATATGCTGGCTTGTGCTTTTGGAAGCTTGATTGCAGCTGTTGTGACAGGTTATTTTACTTCCAGTGTTGCCTCTAATTTTTCGAAAAATATTCGTGAAAAGATTTTTCACAAGGTAGAAGAATTATCTATGAGTGAAGTAAAAGGATTTTCAACGAGTAGCTTGATTACAAGAAATACCAATGATGTGACACAAGTTGAAATGTTGGTAGGTATGGGCTTACAGTTATTGATTAAAGCTCCTATTACAGCTGTGTGGGCAGTTACCAAAATTTTAAACAAAAGTTGGCAATGGAGTGCTATAACAGGAGTAGCAGTTATTATATTACTTTCTGTTATTGCTGTTTTAACCGCTATTGTAATGCCTCGCTTTACGATTGTTCAAAGGTTAATCGATAAGTTGAATGGTGCTACCCGTGAGAACTTAACAGGAATTCGTGTTGTGAGAGCATTTAATGCAGAAAATTATCAAGAGCAAAAATTTGAAGAGGTTAACCAAAGATTAACCAAACAACAAATGTTTAACCAAAAAACGTTTGCGATTATGCAACCGGTTATGTATTTGGTAATGTATGGCTTAACATTAGCCATTTATTTTGTGGGAGCTCACTTAATTCAAGATGCTATGATGGCAGATAAATTGAATTTATTTGGTAATATGATTGTATTTAGTTCATACGCTATGCAAGTCATTATGTCTTTCTTAATGTTAGCGATGATTTTTATGATGTTACCTAGAGCGCAAGTATCTGCTAGACGTATCAATGAAGTATTGGATCAAAAAAGTTCTATTATAGATGGAACGTTAACACAGGATAAAACAGACGAAAGAGGTACGATCGTCTTTAAAAATGTTTATTTTAAGTATCCAGATGGTGAAGAATACTTATTGAAAAACATCAATTTTGAGGTAAAAGCAGGAGAAACGATTGCTTTTATTGGATCAACTGGAAGTGGAAAGTCTTCTTTGGTGAATTTGATTGCAAGATTCTATGATGTAACCGAAGGTGAAATTCTAATTGATGGTGTAAATATAAAAGAATACAAGCAAGAATTTTTGTATGATAAATTGGGCTATGTTCCACAAAAGGCTGTTATGTTCAATGGTACAGTAAGTTCCAATATTACTTATGGGGATAATGGAAAAGGATCAATTACAGAGCAGAAGGTCAAAGATGCCATTCGAGTTGCGCAAGCTACAGAGTTTGTAGAAAAGATGGATGGAACTTATCAAGCTCATATGGCAAGCAATGGTACCAATGTGTCAGGAGGACAAAAACAAAGATTGTCTATCGCTAGAGCTATTGCTAGAGACCCAGAAATTTATATCTTTGATGATAGTTTTTCAGCATTGGATTACAAAACAGATCAAATTCTACGTAAGGAATTGAAGAAGTACACAGGTGGAGCAACCACGGTTATTGTAGCTCAAAGAATTGGAACCATTATGAATGCAGATAAAATTGTTGTACTAAATGATGGCGAAATTGCTGGAATGGGAACCCATCAAGAATTACTAAAAAATTGTGAGATTTATCAACAAATCGCATTATCACAATTGTCAAAGGAGGAATTAGAAAATGACGGAAAGAAACAATAAACCAAGAACTCCTAGAGGACAAGGATTTTCAACAGAAAAAGCAAAAGATTTTAAGAGTGCTATTCAAAGATTATTTCGAGAATTAAAAAGTTTTCGTATCTTGATTTGTATTGCGTTGCTATTAGCTGTTTTAAGTTCCATTTTATCCATTTTAGCACCAAATCGTTTATCAGATTTAACCGATGAAATTTCCAAAGGATTGGTTGTTAAAAAGGATAATTTGCAAACTCTAACAACCGAGATTCAAACCAATTTGAAAAGTGGTAAAATGCAGGACATCACAATTGATGATACGATGGTATCGATAGAAGATCAACAACAGTTCATGCAAGCTATGCAGGAATTAGGAGAAAATCCAGATGCCAACCAAATGTATCAAAAAATAGATACATTACCTGCCTCTATTCAAACAGTCATCAAGCCATTTATGGATATGGACAAAATCAAAGCAATTGCCCTATTTTTAGTGGGATTATATCTATGCAGTAGTTTGTTTAATTATATTCAATCTATTTGCATGACGACGGTTTCTAATAAATTTGCCAAAAGTTTAAGAAGTCGTATTTCACGCAAAATCAATACATTACCTTTGAAATATTTTGATAAACATCAAGCTGGTGATACTTTATCTAGGGTAACCAATGATGTGGATACCATTGCACAAAGCATGAATCAATCTTTAGCAAGTTTGGTTAGCAGTATTACATTGTTTATTGGTACGATTATCATGATGTTTGTGACCAACTGGATTATGGCTATTACAGCTATCGTGGCTAGTTTATTAGGATTTTCAGGTATGATTGCCATTTTAAAGAATTCTCAAAAATACTTCTTAGCCAGACAGGAAGAATTGGGAAATTTGAATGGACATATTGAGGAAACTTTTTCTGGGCTAAATGTTGTAAAAGCATATAATGGTAAAAAGGAATCTGATCAGAAATTTCAATTATACAACCAAAGGGTATGTGATGCGAACCAAAAGAGTCAGTTCTTGTCTGGTATTATGATGCCAATGATGAACTTTGTTGGTAATTTTGGCTATGTAGCAGTATGTATTGTAGGTGCTTTGTTAACCATGAATGATGTCATTACCTTTGGCGTTATTGTTGCTTTTATTAGCTATGTTCGATTGTTCACTTCACCTTTATCTCAAATTGCGCAAGCTATGACATCTTTGCAGTCAACAGCAGCAGCTTCTGAAAGAGTATTTGAATTTGTGGATGAACCAGAAATGGCAGACCAAAGCCATATAACCGCTCATTTGGATAAAGATAAGGTAAAGGGAGATATCGAATTTCAAAATGTTGTGTTCCAGTATGATGGAAATGATAAGCCAACAATCAATGGATTTACAGCTTCTGCTAAAGCTGGTCAAAAGATTGCCATTGTAGGACCAACTGGAGCTGGTAAAACAACCATGGTGAACTTGCTTATGAAGTTTTATGATATTAAATCAGGAGATATCAAGATTGATGGTGTTTCCATCCATGATTTAACAAGAGAAAATGTACATGAATTGTTTACAATGGTATTACAGGATACTTGGTTATTTGAGGGAACCATTGAAGAGAATATTATTTATAATCAACCAAATGTAACAGAAGAAAAAGTAAGAGAAGTTTGCAAAGAAGTTGGCTTAGACTATTTTATCCGTACTTTACCACATGGTTACCATGCACAAATCAATGAAAATGATAGTGTGTCAGCAGGACAGAGACAGTTATTAACCATTGCCAGAGGTATGATCAAAAATGCTCCATTCTTAATTTTGGATGAGGCGACCTCTAATGTCGATACAAGAACAGAAGAATTGGTACAAAAAGCAATGGATAAGCTAACAGAGGGGAGAACTTCGTTTATCATTGCCCATCGATTATCCACCATTCGCAATGCTGATTTGATTTTAGTTATGAAAGCAGGAAATATTGTAGAACAAGGAAATCACGAACAATTGATGGCAAAACAGGGAGCTTATGCAGAATTGTACAATTCACAATTTGAAGAATAAAAAACAAGGTAAACACAAATGAAGTGTTTACCTTGCTTTTTTATTCTTATAACATTTTAATTTTATGATAATTTTTCTTACCTTTTCTAAGAATGGCAAAGCCATCTTTGAAATCAGAAGGTTGTAGATGATAATTGATATCTTCTACTTTGGCATCGTTTAAGGAAATACCACCTTGTGAAATAAGAATTTTAGCTTGTGATTTAGAGGGAGCAAATTGAATGCGAACTAAAATATCTAACAAAGAAGTTTCATCTGGTTTCACTTCAGTAGTTGGCATATGCTCAGAACTACCAGCTCCTTCGAATAAATGCTCAGCAGCTTCACTGGCTTTTTTAGCTTCTTCTTCACCATGAATCGTCTTGGTAATTTCATAAGCGGCTACTTTTTTAGCTTCGTTAATAGAGGATCCTTCTAAAGAAGATAAACGATTTACTTCATCCATTGGCAAATACGTTAACAAAGACAATACCTTTTTCACATCAGCATCATCAATATTTCTCCAATATTGATAGAATTCGTAAGGAGAAGTTTTTTCAGGATCTAACCATAAAGCACCTTTTTCTGTTTTACCCATTTTTTTGCCTTCTTTGGTTGTTAGCAATTGAATGGTTAAACCAAAAGAATCATCTCTTCCAATTTTACGAATCAATTCGACACCACCAATGATATTAGACCATTGGTCGTTTCCACCCATTTGTAATTTGCATCCATAATTTTCGTACAAATGTAAGAAATCATAAGATTGCATTAACATATAGCCAAGCTCGAAGAAGGTAAGGCCTTTTTCCAATCTTTGTTTATAGCACTCAGCGGCAAGCATTTTATTGATTGAAAAATGAACACCAATATTTCTCATAAAATCAATATAATTTAAGTTTAAAAGCCAATCTGCATTATTGACCATAATAGCAGCATGTTCACCTTCAAAATCTAGGAATCTTGAAATTTGTTTTTTGAAACAAGCTACATTGTGATCCAATTCTTCTCTGGATAACATTTTACGCATATCGGTTTTACCAGAAGGATCACCAATAACGGCTGTACCACCACCTAATAAAATGATGGGCTTATGACCACATTTTTGCATATAGGAAGCAGCCATTAAAGCGATAAAGTGACCAACATGTAGACTGTCTGCTGTAGGATCAATACCAATATAAAAAGGTACACTCTCTTTGGCTAATAATTCTTTCAATTCTTTTTCGTGTGTAACTTGAGCAATAAAGCCCCTTTCTTCTAGAATATCAAATACATTTTGCATGGTAAGAAACCTCCTTTATAAATTGCTAATATTATCAAAACCAGCACTATGATCAATTTTGAATGGCATATCTTTTATATCTTTATTGTTTAAATATCGTTGTAAATTACGAACGGTAATACCAGTTTGGCTAGATAATTCTTCCAAAGAACCATTTACCTCGTTTTCCTCTATGTAATTTTTTAGCTTTTTGAAGTCTTTTTCGTCTTTGATATTGCACTTAGAGCATATCGTTCCATCTGATACAAAAAAACTTCCACATCGACTGCATCTTTTAAATTCCATAATTTTTACCTCCCATATGATATTATGATACATTCTATCATAAGAAGAAAAAAAAGCAAATAAAAAACAGCAAAATGTTGAAAAAAATACGCACTTTATCCAAGCCATAGGAATAAGGTGCGCTAAAACTTTATAAATAAGTTTTCAATTTTTCGATGTTACTCTCTTGCAACTGAATAAATTCATTGATAATACCTTTGATTTCACCATCTAAGTTAGGATGCTGATTGAGAATTTCTCGTCCTTCTATAATACCCATTGTGTTACCACGAATGAGCATTTCAGAAATTTTGTTGTTGCTTTTGTCGGCTATCGTATTCATTTGCAAAGTAGTCCACCCCATTACTTTTTCACCAGGTGTGGTATCTTGCGGTTCTACACCAACGGTTTCAAATTTGCGATCAATTTTATCCAATACTTTTCCATATTCATTGTATTGGTAATTTAAATCATCGCGAAAATTACGATCTCCAACTTTAGGAGTAATAACAGAAATGGATTCCATTCCCATGACCAAACCTTTGTGAATTTTGTTTAATAATGCCAAATTTTCTTTTTCTTCCATTGTGACCTCCTTTAAACAGGATTTTGATTCAGTTTATCAAAGCAAAAAGTGAATCATTATAGTATTTGTAAAAAAGAAAATAATATTTACAATTGAAAGAAAAAAAGATATACTTAGAACAGAAAAAAGAGAAACGAGGGAAAAGATGGAAGACGTAAAATGGACCAAAGAACAGCAACAAGCCATTCAAGAAAAAAATAAAAATATATTAGTAGCAGCAGGAGCAGGCAGTGGAAAAACAGCAGTTTTAGTAGAACGTATGATTCAAAAAATTTTAGTGGACCAAGTTGATATTGATCAAATTTTAGTGGTTACTTTTACCAATGCAGCAGCAGCTGAAATGCGTGAAAGAATTTTGCAAGCTATTTATCAAAAATTAGAAGAAGAACCACAAAACATTCAATTGCAAAAGCAAATTTTATTATTGAATCATTCTAATATTTCAACCATGCATGCATTTTGTTTAGAAGTGATCAAAAATCATTTTTATGAAATCGATCAATCACCCAATTTTCGTATTGGTGATACAACAGAAATGGAATTGCTAAAACAGGAAGTGTTAGAGGATTTATTAGAAGAGTTATACGAAAAGGGAGAAGCAGATTTTATTCAATTGGTAGAAACCTATACAGAATATCGTGGAGATGATCCATTAAAAGAACTGTTATTACGTATTTATGCTTATATGCAAAGTAGTCCATTTCCTGAAGAGTGGTTAAACCAAGCGGTTGAAGATTTTCACCTAAAACCAGATCAAGATTTTGCAACAACAAAATGGGGACAGATTCTCCTAAAAAGTTTTCAGGACGAATTGACAAATGGTGTTCATCAATTGGAAAAACTCTATAAAAAGACAGAAGTGATGATCGATTGCGAAAAATTTAGACAAGTCATAGGAGAAGATATCGTAGCTTATCAAACCATTTTGCAACAGATGGATCAATGGGATAGGGTAGTACAAGCAGTACAAAATTTGCAAAGTACGCGATGGCCAACTGATAAACGTGTACCCGCAGAAGTTAGAGAAAGTATGAAATCCATTCGTGATGAAGTGAAAGCCATTTGGAAAACACAAAAAGACACGGTTTTTTTTATGACATCACAGGAAATCGAACAAGATTTAGCACAAATGTATCCGATTTTTCTTACATTGGGAAAAGTACTTCAAATGTTTTCAAAGCGATTTGAGCAAGCTAAAAAAGAAAAAAATGTTCTAGATTTTAATGATATCGAGCATAAAGCCTTGCAGATTTTATATACCAAAAATGAGAAAGGAGAAAGAGTACCAAGTCAGGTTGCTAAAAAATATCAGCAAAAATTTGTAGAGATTGCAGTAGATGAATACCAAGACAGCAATGAGGTACAAGAGTATATTTTGAAAGCGGTATCCAATGGACATAATTTATTTATGGTAGGAGATGTGAAACAAAGTATTTATAAATTTCGACAAGCAAAGCCAGCGTTATTCTTGCAAAAATATGAAAACTATCCAATATTGAAAGAAGGAGAAAAAAGCGAGAATGCGAAAATTCAACTGTTTAAAAATTTCAGAAGTCGTAAATTGATATTAGATTTTGCCAATACTGTTTTTGAAGCTATTATGTCCAAAGAATTAGGCGAAATTGATTATAATGAAAGTGAGTATTTGCAACAAGAAAAGGATTATGAAGAACCAGCGAAAAAAGAGATTCCATATGCTGGAAAAGTAGAATTACATATTCTGAATTTAGCAGAAACTGAAGAACCAGAAGCTGGATTGGAGCAGATGGAACATCTAAAAAATGAAGAAATTGAAGCACGTTTTATTGCGAGTAGAATGCAAGCATTACTAAAAAGTGGTTACCAGGTATGGGATAAAAAGAAAAAATGCTATCGCCCAGCCACTTATCGCGACATGGTTATTTTGCTAAGAACCACCAATGGAGTAGCACCAATTTATGAAAAAGAATTGATGGATCGTAACATTCCTGTTTTTAGTGATACCTCCTCTGAATACTTGCAATCAGTCGAGATTGAAACCATTTTATCGGTTTTAAAGGTACTTGATAATCCGATGCAAGATATTCCATTGGTAACGGCATTGCGTTCTCCTATCGGTGGATTCACAGACAATGAATTATTGAAAATTCGATTGTGTGACCAACAAACCAGTTTTTATGAAGCCTTACAAATTGCCCGTCAAAAAGCAGAACCAGCCTTACAAGAAAAGATTGACCAATTTCTAGGGCAAATTACAAAGTGGCGTGCTCAATGCGAATATTTTGGAATTGATGAATTGATTTGGCATATCTATATGGAAACTGGGTATTATCATTATGTAAGATTATTGCCAGACGGAAATTTGAAAACAGCCAATCTTAAAATGCTTTTTGAAAGAGCAAAACAATTCGAAAATACGGGATTAAATGGTTTATTTCAATTTATCAATTTTATGGATAAATTAAGAAATAGTAGTGGAGATTTAGGATCTGCTAAGATAATTGGTGAAAACGAGAATGTCGTTCGTATTATGAGTATTCACAAAAGTAAGGGACTCGAATTTCCTATCGTATTTTTAGCATCTTTGGGAAAGAAATTTAATTTAAGAGAACTAAACGATAGTATTTTACTTCATCAAGATTTAGGCTTTGGACCACAATATCGCAATTGTCAAACGCAAATCAAATACAGTACATTAGCACGTGAAGCGATTCGAAAGATTGCTAAGAAGGAATCCATTTCAGAGGAAATGCGTGTGCTTTACGTAGCTTTAACGCGAAGCCGTGAAAAGCTAATTTTGAGTGGTATTGAAAAAGATGAGGAGAAATCTTGGAAGAAAAAAGCGGAGCAAATTGAAAATTATGGAGGTATAACCGAATCATTATTAACTAAGTATCCTTGTTATCTAGATTGGTTTGAAATGTTGTCTATTGCTCAACCAGAAAAATTAAAAAAATGGTTAGAATTGCATATCCATGGAAAAAATGAATTAGCCAATGCACAAGAAAGCAAAGAGGAAGATCAAGATCAAATGGCTAAATGGAGCCAAAGAAAAACCGTTCTATCGAAGCAATTACAAGAACAAATGGAGTGGCAATATCCATTTGCATTAGAAACGCAAATGATTAGTAAGACTTCTGTAACGCAATTAAAGCAAGAAAAGCAATCATCCCAGAAACAAGAGGAGAAACCAAAAACCGAAATTTTTTCGGAAAAGCCAAAATTTTTACAACAAACCGATCGATTAACAGGAGCTGAAAAGGGAACGATCATGCATTTGTGCTTGCAAAAAATGAATGTGAAAACCATGCATCAAAAAGAAGATATAACACAAATGATAGAGCATTTGGTCATGCAAAAAATTTTAACGGAAAATCAAGCACAATCGATTTCGGTAGATGCCTTGGAAAAATTTTTGCATAGTCCGCTGGCTGAACAGATGCGTCAAGCAAAGGTGTTGCAAAAAGAAGTGCCATTTTATCTATCAATCTCAGCAAAAGAGGTATATCAACAGGAAACAGAAGAACAGATTTTGGTTCAAGGTATGATGGATGCTTATTTTATTACACAGGAAAATGAAGTGATTTTATTAGATTACAAAACAGATTTTGTAAAACCAGGACAAGAAGAAATGTTGACGCAGAAATATTATGACCAAATGATATTGTATCAAAGAGCATTAGAAGAGAGCTTGCAAAGAAAAGTGGACCATATGTATTTGTATTCACTTTATTTAAATCAAGCCATTGAAATTATTCCAAAAAAGGACTTGACTTAGAGTCTATTCTAAGTGAAAAAAATTAAGAGAAAAGAAGGGAGAAAGATACAATGGAAAAAGCAAAAGTATATTTTACAAAGAAAATTACAAAAGAAAATTTAGTGAAAATGTATGAAAAATTAGGAGTAAAACTTCCAGGAAAGGTAGCTGTTAAGGTACATTCTGGAGAAGCGGGCAATCAAAATTATGTAAAACCAGAGATGCTAGCAGATATTTTACACCATGTAAAAGGCACAATCGTGGAATGTAATACAGCCTATGATGGAGCTAGAAATAACACAAAAAAACATCAAGAGTTAATGAAAGAGCATGGATGGAGTGATTTATTTGATGTTGACATTTTAGATGCAGAAGGAGAAATGGAGTTAGAAGTTCCAGAAGGACAAGTGATTCAAAAAAATTATGTAGGAAATCATATGAAAAATTATGATTCTATGTTAGTGATTTCTCATTTTAAAGGACATCCTATGGGCGGATTCGGTGGAGCTCTAAAGAATATTTCAATTGGACTTGCTTCTTCTCATGGAAAAGCTTATATTCATGGAGCTGGTGTTCCAGAAAATTTATGGACAGCCGATCACGATGCTTTCTTAGAATCTATGGCAGATGCTGATAAATCTATTATGAATTATTGGAAAGATAAAATCGTATTTATCAATATTATGTGTAATATGTCAGTGGATTGTGATTGTTGTGCTGTAGCAGAAGATCCATGCATGAAGGATATTGGAATTTTAGCTTCTACCGATCCTGTGGCATTAGACCAAGCATGCTTAGATTTGGTTTATCAATCTGATGATCCAGGACGTGACCATTTGGTTGAAAGAATTGAATCACGCCATGGTGTTCATACAGTGGAAGCGGCTGAGAAAATAGAAGTTGGAACCAGAAAATATGAATTGATAAAAGAGTAATGCAGATAGCATGAATTACGAAAAAAGGACGAAAACGGAAAAAATTCGTAATAGAATTTAGAGAATATGGAAATAAAAAGAGATGATTATCGAAAACAAATGTAGGCAAAAAATAAAAATTGCCTACATTTACTTTATTTATACGGAAAAATCAAATGGAAGGAGCGTATTGCACATTTAAAATATATATGTTATAATGCATAACGAACTTGATACATGCTCTTATAGCTCAGATGGTAGAGCAACTGATTCGTAATCAGTAGGTCGGCGGTTCAAATCCGCCTAAGAGCTCCATATAGAAGGGAGTTCAAATGGGTTTTTTTGATAAATTAAAAGAAGGATTAAACAAAACAAAAAATTCGTTTAATGAAAAAATAAATGACGTTTTTAGTAATTTTCGAAAAGTAGATGAAGAATTACTGGAAGAGTTAGAAGAAATATTGATTATGTCAGACGTAGGCGTAGATGCTTCTACTAATATTATTGATCATTTAAGAACTCGCATAAAAAAAGAAAAAATTGAAAATGAAGAAGATGTAAAACAAGCTTTACGAGAAGAAATGATAAAAATTTTACAAATTGATAAACCAGCTGAGTTGCAGTTAAATACGAAACCTTCGATTATTTTAGTCGTAGGGGTAAATGGAGTAGGTAAAACCACATCTATTGGCAAAATAGCTAACAAATTAAAACAAGAAGGAAAAAAAGTATTGGTAGTAGCTGCCGATACATTTCGTGCTGCAGCAGTAGAACAGTTAGAAATATGGGCACAAAGAGCAGGGGTGGATTTGGTCAAACGTGCAGAAGGAGCCGATCCAGCATCTGTTGTTTATGAGGCAATTAGTCGTTGTAAAAAAGAAATGTATGATGTCATTCTTTGTGATACAGCAGGTAGATTACACAATAAAAAATATTTGATGGATGAATTAGCTAAAATCAACCGTGTAATTGATAAAGAATTACCAAATGTGAGCAAAGAAGTTTTATTAGTTTTAGATGCTACAACAGGACAAAATGCGATTAGTCAGGTAAAAGCATTCCAAGAAACAGTTGGACTAACCGGTTTGGTGTTAACCAAATTAGATGGGTCTGCCAAAGGTGGGGTTGTACTTGGCATTGTGCATGAAAATCAAATTCCAATTAAATTTATTGGAGTTGGAGAACAAATGGATGATATGCAAGAATTTCAGGCAGAGGATTTTGTCCGAGCTATGTTATAGAATTGGTTGGAGGTTTTGAAGATGGAAGCGCAAAAAGACGCAAACAAAACAAAAGAAAAAAAACCAAGTAGTAAAAAAAGAGTATTTTTAGTGATTGCATTTTTAATTTTAGTGTTAGCTTTTATGGGCATTAAATTGCGAGGAGATTATTTAAATATCCAAGAAATCGGAGAAAATTATTTGGATATTTTCCAAAGAAATTTACAGTATAGCAATCTTGTTTTAGTGGTTAATTTTATAATTATTTTTGTAGCAACCTATATAACAACAAGATTTATCAAAAAGGGTTTAAAAGTTTTCTTCCAAGAAGAAAAAAAGGAAATGCCGAAATTACCAAACAAATCTATATCTTTCGTTTTGGCAACTGTGATTTCAATCCTAACATCAGGCTTTTTAACTGAAACTGTTGTGATGGCGATGAATGGAACCTTATTTGGAACTGATGATCCCGTTTTTGGTCTTGATATTGGCTATTATATTTTTCAAAAACCATTTGTTGAGATGACGATTTATTATGCTATGGTTTTGTTTGCTTTACTAGCAGTCTATACAGCAATTTATTATATAGCGGTATTCAATATTTATTTTGATGGTATCAATGGTGAAACTTTAAAAAGAAGCATGTTTTTAAAACAAATTGCTGTTTTTGTTATTTTAATAGCCATTACCATTGCAGGTATTACTTTTGTTAAAACACAAGATATTTTGTACCAAAAGTTTTTAGGGGGAGGCCTAAATTCTGAGTCAGCTATTTATGGAGCAGGTTTAACAGATGTTACCGTAAAATTGTGGGGCTATCGTATTTTTGCTATTTTAATACCAATTGCTGTTATCGTCGCTGTTAGACATTTTAAAAACGGAAGTAACAAAAAAGCAGTGATTTCATTATGTACCATACCCGCTTACTTAGTTGTTTTATTTGTTGTTATGACAGGCTTTCAATTTATTTTTGTAAAGCCAAATCAATTGGACAAAGAAAAACCATATATCGAGGAAAATATACGTAATACCAAAAAGGCTTACAATATTGAAATCAAAGAAAATCTAATTAGTGATTATGAAATGATTACAAAAGAGCAAGTGGCTAGTCGAGCAGATGTCATCAATAATATCAAATTGGTCACAACCGATGTAACGGCTAAAAATTTAAAGGAATATCAAACCAATACTGGTTATTATACATATCGTAATATTCATTTAGCACAATATCCAATTGGTGGAAATGAGCAATTGGTTTATTTAACACCAAGGGAAATCAATACAGAAGAGAATCGAACCTATAATAGCAAGACTTATCAATATACCCATGGCTATGGTGTGATTTTATCTTCAGCTAATACAGTAGATGCAAATGGAAATATGGAATATGTTCAAAAAGAGCTTGATCAATCAGATGAAAAAATAAAAATAACACAGCCAAGAATTTATTTTGGTTTAGACACTAACAGTACCATTTTGACAAATTTAAAACAAGAAAAAGAGTTTGATTATCCGGAAGATGGTGCTGACATCAAAGAGAATGTATACGATGGCAATGCCGGTTTATCTTTGAATTTCCTAGATCGTTTAATTTTAGGAATTCGAAATGGCAATTTAAAATTAGCTTTTAATACAAAGGCAACCAAAGATACCAAAGTTATTACCAATCGCAATATTATCGAGCGTGTAAAGACATTGATGCCTTATTTAACCTATGATAGTGAACCATATATGGTGATCACAAAAGAGGGAAAACTAGTATGGGTATTAGATGCCTATACAACAAGCAACAATTATCCATATTCGCAAGAAAGCCTAATGGAAGTAAATGGAATACGAAGTAAGATCAATTATATTCGTAATTCTGTGAAAGTATTGATCGATGCTTATGATGGAACCACTAAATTTTATATGACAGATTCAACCGATCCGATTGCAGTTGCTTATCAAAAATTATATCCATCTTTGTTTGTACCAGAGGGTGAAACTATACCAGAAGATATTAGTCAGCATTTTGTATATCCTAAATTTTTATACAATTTGCAAGCTCAAATGTTAACAAGATATCACAATGTTCAAACAGAAGTATTGTATCGCAATGATGATGAATGGGATATTGCTCTGTCTCTTATACACATCTGACGCTGCCGACGATATGCAGTGTGT
>CAMCHB010000020.1 GCA_945874585.1 uncultured Clostridium sp.
CCGAAAAGAAAAACGATGAAAATACCACACTCTTAATAAAAAACACACAAAAGATGAAAAAACAATATGACAAACGGTTGGTGGATTATATTTACCAACTGTTTGTGATATTTGTTAAAAACCATGCTAAAGGATGGAGAATATGAGCAAAGAATTTCAACATATTCCAGTACTTTTAAAAGAAACCATAGAGGGATTAAACATTCATGAAAATGGTATTTATGTGGATGGAACTTTAGGGGGAGCTGGACATAGCATCGAAATATTAAAAAAGCTAAATCATACCGGTACCTTGATTGGGATTGACCGTGATGAAGAGGCTTTACAAGCTGCTAAAAAAAGATTAGCAGATTATGAAAATGTCATTTATGTAAAAGGTAATCACGATGAAATGGATACGATTTTGGATCATCTACAAATTGACCAAGTAGATGGTATCTTATTGGATCTTGGCATTTCTTCTTATCAAATCGATGAAAAATCAAGAGGATTTAGCTATCTAGGTGAGGCTAAATTGGATATGCGTATGGATCAAACACAAGTCTTATCAGCAAGGGATGTTGTGAATGATTATACAGAAGAGCAATTGATTGATATTTTGCGTCGTTATGGAGAAGAAAAGTTTGCCAAATCGATCGCACGTCATATTTGTGCTTATCGCAAACAACAACCAATTGAAACAACCAAAGAATTGGTTGATATTATTGAAAGATCTGTACCAGCTTATGTCCGCAATAAAGAAGGACATCCTGCTAAGAAAACCTTTCAAGCGATTCGTATAGCTGTTAATAATGAATTAGATCCATTGTATCAAACCATTATTTCCTGTATTCACCATTTAAAAAGCGGTGGTAGATTGTGTGTGATCACATTTCATTCATTGGAAGATCGAATGGTGAAACAAGCTTATCAAAATTGCTTAGGAAAATGTACTTGTCCAAGTGATTTACCGTATTGCGTTTGTCACAAAGAAAAGTTAGGAAATCTTGTGAATAGAAAACCAATTATACCAAGCCAAAAAGAATTGAATCAAAATATAAGAAGCAAAAGTGCTAAATTAAGAATTTTTGAGAAAATATAAAGAAGGGAGGATTTGAAATGGCAAATTATAAAAATAGTTATCAATATGAAACAAGCCCAAGGAAATTACAGCCAGAGTATAATCCACCTCAAAAGGAAAAATTAAAGAAGCAAAACAAAAAGCAGATTGCTGATTATCAAGTGAAAAAACAGAAGAAAAAGATGCAGAAAAAGAAAAAAGTAAAATGCGTATTGGGAATTGCAGTTGTTTTTGCTGTTTTGTTTGCGTTTTCTTATCGTAATGCACAAATTAGTGAAAGTTATACCAAATTAAAAAATCAAGAAAAAGAATTGAGTATGCTTCAAAAGGAAAATAATCAGTTAAAAGTTGCTATTGAAAATAATTTAAATCTTGGTGATTTAGAGCAAAAAGCCAAAGAACAGTTGGGTATGCAAAAAGCAACTACGAAACAAACACGATATGTAAATTTACCTAAAAAAGATTATGTAGAAGTTGCATCTGAGCAAATAAATTTAAATAATAACGAAAATATACTAGAAAGAGTTTATCAATTCGTTACCAATCAAAAACAATAAGAAAGAGTAAAATGTGAATTTTATTCTTTCTTTTTTTGCCTCCAAAGAGTTCTTTTTGGGGGCTTTTTTTCATATAGATAGGTGATGGAGGAGAAGATTATGGAGCATGTCACCATTAAAATGAAAAAGCGACTGCGTAATGGTTTATTTTTGGTTATGGGACTGACGTGTTGCTTTATCCTACGTATAGGATTTATTCAATTGGTACAAGGGAAATCTTTACAGCAGGGAGCTTATGAACAGCAGACTTTGGATCGTAGTGTTAATGCCAAAAGAGGAACTATTTACGATGCTACTGGAAAGAATATTTTAGCTATCAGTGCTTCTGTAGAAAGCATTACGGTTAATCCCATTCATATTCCTGCTGATAAAAAAGAAGCGTTAGCTAGATTTTTAGCAGATACTTATCAACTGGATTATGAAAAAACGTTAAAAAAAATAAATAAGAGAAGTTCCATTGAAACTATTGCCAAGAAAGTTGAAAAAGAAGATGCCAATCGATTGAGAAAATGGATGCAAGATAATCAGATTACAGAAGGTATCCATATTGATGAAGATACAAAACGATATTATCCAAACCAAGAAATGGCGAGCCAATTGATTGGTTTTTGTGGAAGTGATAACCAAGGGTTAAATGGAATTGAAGCAAAATTTGATCGAATGCTAATTGGAAAGAAAGGCAAAATTTTAAGACAAACCGATGCACGTGGAGGAGAAATTGAGGGAACTTCTGAAATGTATGTGCCTTCTCAAAATGGAAGTGATTTGATTTTATCGGTTGATGCTACCATACAGGCTATTGCAGAAAAATATTTGAAAGAAGCTTGTATTGATAATGTCTGCACAGGTGGTGGTAATATTGTTATGATGAATCCTAAAACAGGTGATGTATTGGCAATGGCAACCTATCCTAATTATAATTTGAATGAGCCATATGAACCAAATACAGAAGAGTTAAAACAAAATTGGGATCATTTATCAGGAGAAGAGAAGAATATTGCCCTGCAACAAATGTGGCGTAACAAAGCCATTGCAGATAGCTATGAACCGGGTTCTACATTTAAACTTGTAACAGCATCTGCAGCACTCGAAGAGAATTTAACAACACCAGATAAAGCCGGTGAATTTCATTGTACGGGCTCTATTGAAGTGGCAGGCGTTCGCATGAAATGTTGGCGTTATTATCGACCACATGGTGCTGAAAGTTTACGAGAAGCACTTATGAATTCATGTAATCCGGTTTTTATTGGTTTAGGTGAAAAACTAGGAAAAGACAAATATTATGAATATTTAGAAAAATTTCGGTTTGCTTCAAAAAACAGGAATTGATTTACCGGGGGAGGCAGGAAGTATTTTCTTGGATAAAGCAAAAGTAGGACCGGTGGAACTAGGAACCATAGCATTTGGACAGCGTTTTAAAATTACTCCTATTCAATTGATTACAGCTGTTAGTAGTATTGCCAATCATGGTATTTTGAATCAACCTAGATTGGTCAAAAAGAGCATTGATACAGAAACAGGAGCAGTTGAAGAATATCCGGTTAAAGAAAAAGGGCGTGTGATTTCCGAGAAAACAGCACAAGAGGTTTTAAGCATGATGGAGTCAGTGGTTGCAAAAGGAACTGGTAAAAATGCGCAGGTAAAAGGCTATTCAGTTGGAGGAAAAACAGGAACATCAGAAGATGGGGTTCATACCAACAAATATGTAACTTCTTTTATTGGAGTGGCACCCATATCAGATCCAGAGGTTGTGATCCTTATTACTTTATACAATCCAACAGGAGAAGGAGGACACCAAGGAGGTGGAATTGCAGCACCAATTGCTTCGCAAGTACTAACCGATGTACTAGCTTATTTGGAGGTGAAAAAAGATCAGGAAGATATGCCAATGGAAAATGTTAGTATTCCAGAGGTAAGAGAAATGAACGTGGAAGAAGCGGTAAAAACAATCAAAGAGCAAGGATTCGAAGTTCGCTTTTCAATGGACGAAAAAGCAATCAAACCAAAAGAAATGAAAGTTATGCAACAGTTTCCTTTGCCTGGTATTCAGGTGATGAAAGGAAGTACCATTGAATTAGAAGTGGAGTAAAAAATTTCCCTCATAAGGGAAATTTTTTTTATTTGTTCTACTGAAAAAACAGGAAATGTATGATACAATGGGGGGCGAGGTTGATAAAAATGAGAAAAAGCAAAAGAAGAGGAAAAAGTTTACAGGAACAAATGATAACAATTGCCATTTTGATAATCCTAGCAATAGCAGGCTATGTTTATCAAAATATGGTACAACCAAGCCAACCAAAACAAGTAGCTCAAGTCCAAAACAGTACAGCTGTGACAGTAGAAAATTTACCGACATATGATGGCAGACAGTTATCCATTCCATTACAAGATAACCAGCCTAATTTTACAGATGAAGACAAGCAATTAGGTGCGTTTGAAACCTATAGTCCATTGGATTCACTTGGTAGATGTGGAGTAGCCTATGCGAACATTTGCCAAGAGACTATGCCAAAAAGTGGAGAAAAAAGAGGCGATATTAGTTCCATTCGCCCAAGCGGATGGAAACAGGCCAAATACGATGGAGAATTTTTATATAATCGTTGTCATCTCATTGGTTATCAGTTAGCAGCTGAAAATGCCAATGAAAAAAATCTGATAACAGGCACGAGATACTTTAATGTGGAAGGTATGTTACCTTATGAAAATCAGGTAGCAGAATATATTCAAAAAAATCCGAGCCATCATGTTTTGTACCGTGTGACACCAATTTTTGAGGAAGACGATTTAGTGGCAAAAGGAGTGGAAATGGAAGCATATTCACAAGAAGATCAAGGGGCAGGAGTCTGTTTCCATGTATTTGTTTACAATGTGCAACCAGGTATTACCATCGATTATCATAAGGGAAAAAGTGAGGCTCAAAAGTGAAAGGAGAATCCGATCAATTGAAATTGGATTTATGGAATGAAGTGAAAGATTTTGCCAAGGAAAATCATTTATTAGAAAATTTTTTAGAGGAATTAACACAACAGTTAAGCCAACCAAAATCGAAAGAAAAAGGAGAAAAAAGTGAAATGAAATCAATCGAAAACTTGCCAGATGGAATTTATCAGGTAGTGGATTTTAGTGCAAACGGTGTATATTTACAAGATACGAAAACCAACACGGTTTGGGAGACAAAGATTTCATCAGAGATAGAAGAGCAAATCGAAAGCGATGCGATTCTACGCATTGAAGATGGACAGGCTTATTATGAGCCAGAAATGACAGAAGATTTTTTGGAGCATTTGATTAGTGCAGGGGAATTACAAAAAATAAAAGAAGAATTTGCACAGAAAAGCGCTATTTTAGAAATACCAGAATCTACGATTTATCGAATTGAGGAAAGGAACCAAGAAAACACTATTTTAACCTATCAAGAAAATCAGAAATTAGAAGTGCCAAATGCACTAATTCCCTATTTTGCTGAAAACGGAGATCGTGTCATTTATCAAGATGGAATGTTTCATCGTACTTAAAAAGAACCAATAAAAAAGAGGTGTTTATTCAAAACACCTCTTTTTACTAGCTAATGCAAAGGCTTGGCTGGTAAAAAATCAAAATACCATGCAACAATGAAATTAGGAAAGTTGCTCTGATATTGGTTATAAAGCTGTACGGAATCAGTATAATTTTGCATACTGATGGCAACATGCGAGTTATAACTGTAAATCTTTGTGACGACAGCATCCATATGTGTCATATAAATACAAGAACTCATCAAAACTTTTATATCGGTAACAACTTGCTGATGAGCCTTATACAGAGCAGGTATGTCATCTTGCTTCATGGCAACATCCCGTAGATAGAGTTGCTTTTTTAAATCAACCAAGATTTCCGGATTGATCCAAGGATCAGTTTCAATTAGTGGAATAAAGTGAGCTTGTAATAGCTGCTTGTGTTGCTGCAAATCAGAATAGAGTTCAATCTGACTCACCGTCACATCATTCCGATAATCAGAAAGCTGACTGACGATCGATCCTGTAGCTAGGGCCGCTAAAATAATAAGTAAAGTACCAATCAATAATAGAATTTGTTTCATCGTGTAGACCTCCTTAGGTTAAAAAACATTATAAATTGGTAAAAACACTACTTATTATACCATATTTTGCAAAAAGAAGAAAGAACAGCTTTCATCAAAATGTTATCTTTTTGCAATAAAAATGAAAAAAAAGTGATTAAGTCTATACAAATAAAAAAAATAATTATATAATGTAGCGAGATATCAAAACAGATTGGAGAGATTTTAAATGGAACTAAAAAAAATATTAGCAGGCCTTACAGATTTAAAGGCTAAAGGCAATTTGAATTTAGACATTCAACATTTAGAAAGCGATTCCAGAAAAGTAACAGAAGGAACTTTGTTTGTAGCTGTTAAAGGATTTGAAAGCGATGGACACGAATACATTGGAGCAGCAATCCAAAAAGGAGCTATAGCTGTTATGGTAGAAGAAGGTTCAAAAATTGATAAAACACAATTGAAAGAAGATACCACGATTATTGTGGCTCCAAACACCAGACATGCATTAGCTATTATGGCATGTAATTTTTATCAAAACCCTTCTCGTAAATTTAAATTGATTGGTATTACTGGTACAAAAGGAAAAACAACAACCTCTTTTATGATTAAGCATATTTTAGAAAAAGGCGGTTTAAAAGTTGGTTTAATTGGTACCATTGCAAAATATATTGGAAATACTTGCTTAGGGGAAAGTAGTAGAACAACACCAGATAGTCTAGAACTACAACAATTATTTAGTCGTATGGCCGAAGAAAAAGTAGATGTAGTGGTCATGGAAGTTTCTTCTCAAAGTTTGAAATTAGAGCGTGTTACGGGATGTGACTTTGATATTGCTATTTTCACCAATTTCTTAAGAGATCATATTAGTCCAAAAGAGCATCCTACCATGGAAGATTATTTTAATTCAAAATTGAAGTTATTTTATATGTGCAAAAAAGCTTATATCAATGCCGATGATTTTCATGTTTGCAAATTATTAAAAATGGATTTACCATGTGAAATCAAAACTTATGGAATTGACAATATGAGCAATTTATTAGCCAAGGATATTACGGTGACAAATGCTTCTGTAGATTTTAAAGTAAAAATTGGTGATCGCAATGAAAGAGTAAAAGCATGTATTCCAGGAAGATTTAGTGTGTACAATGCACTAGCAGCTATTTCTGTTGCCAATGCATTTGGGATCAATGCGGAAACGATTAAAGAATCATTAGCAGAAGTGAGAGTACCAGGAAGAAGTGAATTGGTTGATAACAAAAGAAATTTAGTTATCATGATTGATTATGCACATACACCAGAAAGTTTGGAAAATATTTTACATGCTGTTAAAACTTACACCAAAGGTCATGTAATTTGTGTGTTTGGATGCGGAGGAGATCGTGATTCTAAAAAAAGACCACTTATGGGAGAAGTGGCTGGCCAAATTGCAGACTATTCTATTATTACGTCTGATAATCCAAGAACAGAGGATCCAAATGAAATTATAAAAGAAATCGAAACTGGTATGAAAAAGACAAATGGAAAATATATATGTATAGAAGATCGAAAAGAAGCCATTCAACATGCAATTGAAATGGCAACGAAGAAGGACTTAATCCTATTAGCGGGCAAAGGTCATGAACCATATCAGGAAATCAATGGGGTAAAGCATCCTTTTGATGAAAGAGTGATTGTACGAAATATTATTGAAAAATTAGATAAAGACAAAAAGAATAAGTAGGGAGTGATTTTGTGGATTTTCAAGTTAAGGTATTATTATTATCCTTTGTCATTACAGTTGTGGCTTCTATCATAGTAATACCAGTACTGAAAAAATTAAAAGTAGATCAAACAGAGCGAGAAGATGGTCCAAAATCCCATTTGAAAAAACAAGGTACACCTACCATGGGTGGAATTATTATCATGTTAAGTGTTGTACTGACATCAGCTAGTGGTTTTGTGTATTATTATCACACCGATATAACGGTGGCCGTCAAAATTCTTCCACTGGTGTTCATTGCACTGGGATTTGGAACGGTTGGATTAGTGGATGATTTTAAAAAGGTAGTACTAAAAGATACAACAGGATTAAAACCTTCCTATAAAATGTTTGGATTGTTGATTGTATCAGTTGCTTATGTTTTATATTTGACAGAAGTCTTAAAATTAGGTACACAAACGTATATTCCCTTTTTCCATGTATATATTGATTTGCCAATGTGGTTTTACATTCCATTTGCCATTTTTGTTATATTAGCAACAACCAATGCGGTTAATTTAACAGATGGGGTAGATGGATTAGCAGGCAGTGTAGTTGCGATTATCATGACATTTTTGACGGTTCTTTCTATCTTATTTGATCTAAAAGAAGTGACTGTAGTGGGAAGTGTTGTGATAGGTGCTTGCTTAGGATTTTTAGTATTTAATTTACATACGGCGAAAGTTATGATGGGAGATACAGGTTCGTTGTTACTACGGTGGTATTATAGCTTCAATTGCCCTTTATTTTAAAATGCCACTGATTTTATTGTTGATAGCATTTATTCCAATTGTTGAGACATTATCTGTTATGATACAGGTAGCGTATTACAAAAAAACGGGAAAACGAATATTCAAAATGACACCAATTCATCATCATTTTGAATTATGCAATTGGAAAGAAAATAAAATTGTTTCTGTTTTTAGTTTGGTAACTTTTGTTATGTGTGCAATTGCATTATTAGCCATATAAACAAAGAAAGGAGGAAGATAATGCCGACAAAACAAAGAAAAAAATTTGCTAATAAACCAACTGATTTTATTTTGGTAATTACTGTTTTATTTTTATTATCTTTAGGAATTGTTATGGTATTATCCGCCAGTTCACCATCGTCTTATGCAGAAACAGGAAGTAGTTATACCTATGTAAAAAAGCAGGCTATTTCAGCGGTATTAGGCTTGGTTGCCATGTATGTTATCTCCAAAATTGATTATCATACCTATAAAAAACCTTATAAAATTGCCTATGTCTTGTCTGTACTAATGCTTGCAGCAGTTCCATTGATTGGACATGAGGTAAATGGAGCCAAAAGATGGATTGATCTTGGTTTTACAACTTTTCAACCGTCTGAATTGGTAAAATTATTATTGATCATTTTTTATGCAGCGTATTTGACCAATAATCGAGATCGTCTTAAAGAGCTAGGAAAAGGATTTGTGATACCATTTGTTTATTTAGCACCAGTTGCCTTAATCTTGTTATTGTTTCAAGAGCATTTTAGTGCAACCTTGATTATCGTGCTAATTGTATCTGTTATGATGTTGGTAGCAGGCAGTAAACTTTCTACCTTTATGACATTAGGATTAGCAGGAGGTATTGCAGGAATTGGCTTAATTTTGACTAAAGGATCTTCTTTCCGTATGGATCGTTTAACCTCTTTTTTAAACCCATGGGCTGATCCACAGGGGGATAGTTATCAAATTATTCAAAGTTTATATGCAATTGGCTCTGGTGGTCTATTTGGTGTTGGATTACGGACAGAGCAAGCAAAAATATTTGTACTTACCAGAACCTCATAATGATTTTATTTTTTCTGTTTTAGCAGAAGAATTAGGATTTGTTGGATGTTTCTTAGTGATTTTATTATTCGCTGTTTTTATTTGGCGAGGTATTTTAATTGCTATGAAAGCACCAGATATGTTTGGAAGTTTACTAGCGGTTGGCATTACAGCATTGGTTGGATTTCAAGCCATTATTAACATTGCTGTTGTTACAGGCTCTATGCCAGTAACCGGTATGCCGTTACCATTCTTTAGTTATGGCGGTACAGCCCTCATCATTCTACTGTGTGCGGTTGGCGTACTGCTCAATATTTCAAGAGCTAGTTCAAAAGAATCTTAAAAGACAAAAGATATGTGATTTCACATATCTTTTTCTTATTTGTTCTGAAAAAAGGGCGAAAGAGCGTAAATTTTAAGGATTGTCCTGAAACTTACTTGAAATTTTAATGATTATAGATTATGATAAAGGACAGAAATATTGTTTCGTGGGAGGAAAGAAATGAAAGTTATAATTGCTGCTGCAGGAACTGGTGGTCACATCAATCCAGGCATTGCTATTGCAAATAAAATTATGAAAGAAGAACCAAATTCAAAGATCGTATTTGTGGGAACTAATCGAGGAATTGAAAAAGATTTGGTACCAAGGGCTGGTTATGAATTGGAAACAATTGAAGCCTATGGATTTAGTAAAAAAATAAGTCGCGAAAATATTAGAAGAACGTTGAAAACATTAGAATCCTATGGAAAAGCCGAAAAGATTGTGAAAAAATTTAAACCGGATATTGTTATTGGGACAGGTGGCTATATTTGTGGACCTGTTTTAACAGCAGCACAAAAGTTAAAAATTCCAACGATGTTGCACGAAAGCAATTCTTTCCCTGGATTAGCTGTAAAAATGCTAGCCAGGAAGACCAATACAATTTTATTGGGGTTTAAAGAAGCAAAGGAATTTTTACCAAAGTCAGCCCATGTTGTGGTAACGGGAACACCAACCAAAATAGAACCTTTGCATTGGACAGAGGAAGAAAAGAGAAAGGAAAAAGAAAACTTTGGATTAGAGGCTGATTTACCAACCGTACTTGTTTTTGGTGGTAGTCAAGGTGCTAAAAAAATCAATGATACGATGATTGATTTGATCAAAAATCATGCAGATAAGGGTTATCAAGTTATTTGGGCTGTTGGTCAAAAGAACTTTGAAGAGGTACAAAAAGTATTTCAGAAGGATCAATTGGATGTGGAACATTTACAACATGCGAAAGTGGTTCCGTATATTTATCATATGGAGCGTGTGATGAATATGGCAGATATTTTGGTATGTCGTAGTGGAGCCATTACGATCGCAGAAATTTGTAAATTAGGCAAGCCAGCTATTTTTGTTCCATTACCAAATGTTAGTCAAAATCATCAAGAGAAAAATGCTCGAGTTTTGCAAAAAATGGGGGCAGCTTATATTATATTAAATCAAGAGTTAACAAAAGAGAAACTAGCCGATACAATTCAAACAATGATTCAAGATCCGAAAAAAATGAAAAGTATGGGAGAAAATGCCGAAAAATTAGCCATTCATCAGGTAGAAGATAAAATTTATCAAGAAATCAAAAAGTTGGTAAAATAGAATATATTTCCAATTTGTGACAGACATGACAAAAGAATGTCTGTCACTTTATTTTTCTGTGACAGAAGGGAAAAATGCTGTAAAAATGGATGACAAAATGCATAAATCTGACGAAAATAGGAATAATCTGTAATTTTATGCGAACGAAAATCCTTGCAATTACTTCAATTATGCTTATAATGAAAATATCAAAATAAAAAGGGGGAAAATTATGACGACAAAATATAGTAAAATGTTCTATGGAACAGTGAAACTAACGAACCAGGATGCTGAAGAGATTCCAGTTTGTCATCCTATTGCATTAGAATATTACAGAACCACAAGTCCATCACAAAATTTGTTGGAGGCAGAAAATTTTGGAGTCGAAATTGTCAAAAAGGAGTATCGAGATAATCGCATTGAATTGGAAAGAAAAAGAGTGGAGAATATAACAAGAGATGCTAGAACAGCGGACTCGTTTATCGCATTGTTAAAAAGAAATCAAGTAACACCAATATCCTTAGAAGAAGTGGTTTGGGATTTGTTTCATGTTTCTACCCATAAATGATTGACTTTTTCAATACAATTCATTTATAATACGAGATAGTATAAATTTTTTACAAGTATATGGGAGGAAAAAATGGTTGATAAATTGATTATTGTTGAATCACCAGCCAAGGCAAATACCATTAAAAAATTTTTGGGAGGAAATGTGAAAGTTGTTGCTTCCATGGGGCATGTGCGTGATTTACCAAAATCGAAATTAGGAATTGATATTGAAAATAATTTTGAACCACAATATATTAACATAAGAGGAAAAGCAAGTTTAATTAAGGAGCTAAAAAAGGAAGCAAAAAATGCGAAACAAGTGTATCTTGCAACTGACCCTGATCGCGAAGGAGAAGCTATTGCATGGCATTTGTCTTATTTGCTTGGAATACCAGAAGATGCACAATGTCGTATTACATTTCATGAAATTACAAAGGAAGCTGTTCGAAATGCAGTCAAACATCCTAGAAAAATTGACAAGAATTTAATTGATGCACAGCAAGCAAGACGTGTATTGGATCGAATTGTGGGGTATAAAATAAGCCCTGTTTTATGGAAAAAAGTAAGAAAAGGATTATCAGCTGGTCGTGTTCAATCTGTTGCAGTGCGCTTAATTTGTGAACGAGAAGAAGAAATTGAAAAATTTGTGCCAGAGGAATATTGGAACATTTATGCATTACTAGGAAAACAAGGAGAAACCAAAAAGCAGGCTTTTGAGGCACATTTGACTGGAAAAAAACATAAAAAAATAGAATTGACTTCAGAAGAGCAGGTTCAGGAAATTGTTCACGAAATACAGGAAAAAGATTTTGTGGTGAGCAAAATCAAAAAGGCAGAGAAAAAGAAAAATCCAGCACCACCATTTACAACGAGTACTATGCAACAAGAAGCATCTCGAAAATTAGGATTTACCTTAAAGAAAACGATGTCTGTTGCTCAAGGTTTGTATGAAGGCGTTAAAATACCTGGAAAGGGAAGCATCGGTTTGATTACCTATATGAGAACAGATTCTACTCGTATTTCTGAGGAAGCAAGAGCTGCTAGTAAAATTGAAATTGAAAAACGATATGGTGCCAATTATTATGAAAATCGTTATTATAAAGCAAAGGCAGATTCACAAGATGCACACGAAGCGATACGACCAACTTATGTGGATTTAGAACCAGAAAGTATCAAAACATCTTTGACCAATGATCAATATAAATTATACAAATTGATTTATCATCGCTTTTTGGCCAGTCAAATGGCATCTGCTATTTTTGATACCGTAGCGGTTGAACTTGATACAGGAGATTATCAGTGGAAAGCAAATGGCCAAAAGATCAAATTTGATGGTTTTATGGCATTATATGTGGAAAGCTCTGATACAAAAACAGATGAAACTGCAAATAGAATTCCAGAATTACAAGAAGGAGAAATTCTAAAGAAGTTTAGTATTGATCCAAAACAAAGTTTTACGCAACCACCAGCTCGTTATACAGAAGCAAGTTTGGTAAAAGCATTAGAAGAAAAGGGAATTGGTAGACCAAGTACTTATTCACCAACAATTACAACCATATTAGATCGAAATTATATTGAAAAAGAACAAAAACAATTGCGTCCAACTGAGCTTGGAAAAGTTGTTAACAAATTGTTAACGGATAATTTTACAGATGTTGTTAATGTAGCATTTACAGCCAAAATGGAAAGCGAATTTGATGAAATAGCAGAAGGAGAAGAACAATGGAAAAAGGTGATTCAAGAATTTTATGGACCATTTGAATCAGAAGTAGAAAAAGTGGAAAAAGAATTAGAGCATGTTAAATTAGAGGATGAGGTTTCTGATATTCCATGTGATAAATGTGGCCGAATGATGGTTATAAAATATGGACGTTATGGAAAATTTTTGGCATGTCCTGGCTACCCAGAATGCAAAAATGCAAAACCTTTTGTCCAAAAAATTGATGTACCATGTCCAAAATGTGGGGGAGCTGTTTTGATTCGAAAATCAAAGAAAAAAAGAAATTTTTATATCTGTGAAAACAATCCAAAAAGTTGTGATTATATTTCTTGGACAAAGCCTAAAAAAGGTGAAAAAATAGAAGAAACAAGCAGAAAAACAGCGGCTAAAAGAAAAACGGTTAAGAGTAAAACAAAGGCCAATTCAAAAGCTGCCAAAAAGGAATAAAGGAATGGGATCAAATTGAAAAATGAAGTTGTCGTTATTGGTGGTGGTTTAGCTGGTTGTGAAGCAGCCTATCAAATTGCCAAAGAGGGAATAAAAGTTCATTTATATGAAATGAAGCCAATAAAATATTCACCAGCACATAGTAATTCAGATTTAGCTGAAATTGTATGTAGCAATTCTTTTAAATCAAATGCATTAACCAATGCGTGTGGACTATTAAAAGAGGAACTAAGAAAAATGGGTTCTCTTTTAATACAGGTGGCTGATGAAACGGCAGTCCCAGCAGGGCAGGCCTTGGCTGTTGATCGAGAAAAATTTGCAAGACGTGTAACGCAAATTATAAAACAGGAAGAAAATATTACGGTTGTATCAAAAGAAATCACAGAGATTCCGCAAGATAAAATGGTTGTAATTGCTACTGGACCATTGACAAGTGAGGCATTATCACAGTCTATCGGAAAATTAACTGGAAAGCAGGATTTGTATTTTTATGATGCAGCAGCTCCTCTTATTGAGGAAGATAGCATTGATAAAAATATTGCTTTCTGGGGAGATCGTTATGGAAAAGGGGACAGCAATTATTTGAATTTGCCATTGAATCAAGTTGAATATGAGGCATTTTATCAGGCACTAGTGGAAGCTGATGTTGTACAATTGCATACATTTGAAAAAAGAGAAATTTTTGAAGGATGTATGCCAATTGAAATTATGGCAAAAAGAGGGAAGGATACATTGCGTTTTGGACCTTTGAAACCAGTAGGATTTACAGATCCAAGAACAGGAGAAAGACCGTATGCATTGGTTCAATTACGTCAAGATAACACAGCAGGGACTATTTTTAATATGGTTGGTTTTCAGACCAATTTAAAATTTGGAGAACAAAAAAGAGTTTTCTCTATGATTCCTGGATTGCAAAATGCAGAATTTGTGAAATATGGTGTGATGCATCGCAATACCTATTTGAATGCACCACAATTATTAAATGCTAGGTACCAGTTGAAAAATTGTCCTTCTTTATTTTTCGCAGGTCAAATGACAGGTGTAGAAGGATATGTGGAATCTATATCATCTGGTATGGTGGCAGGCTTAAATGTAGTCCGACAAATGAGACAGGAAAAACCTCTTATTTTACCAGAAGAGACTGTAATTGGAGCATTGGCACATTATATCAGCACTGAAAAAGAAAAATTTCAACCAATGAATGCGAATTTTGGAATTTTGCCACCATTGCCACAAAAAATAAGGGATAAAAAAGCCAAATATCAAGCTTATGCTGAACGTTCTTTGCAAAGATTAGAAGAAATGAAAAAAGAAGAAAGCGAGCTTTTTTAACAAGAAAAGAAGTTTCTAGAATGACTATTGACAATTAAAAAGAAAGCATATATAATATATGACATTGACGGGATATCAATCAAAATAAAATTCCCTAAATGAACAGTCCCACAGTATGAGTTAAAACTTCGGAAGGAGGGAAAATAATTGTCAGAGGTTAAAGTTAATAATGGAAATATAGATGATGCTCTAAAAAGATTTAAGAGACAATGTGCAAAAAATGGAGTATTACAAGAAGTCAGAAAAAGAGAGCATTATGAAAAGCCTAGTGTAAGGAGCTGTCTCTTATACACATCTCCGAGCCCACGAGACCGAGGCTGA
>CAMCHB010000021.1 GCA_945874585.1 uncultured Clostridium sp.
ATCAGCCTCGGTCTCGTGGGCTCGGAGATGTGTATAAGAGACAGGATAACTACCGCCCATATTTTTTACAAACCAATATTTACTTTTCTTTTGTTTCTTTAAAATTTGTTCTACATTTACATAGATCATGTAATCACCTCCCTATAATAGATATTTTAAAACAAACTTACTTTTATTTTAACTACGCCTTATAACACTTGTATTTGGAATAACTAATTTACAAAATAGGTATAAAATGTTATAATGATGATTGTAAAGAGGTGTAGGTATGAAAAAATTAATTGAAGGATTAGAATCTGTACAAAAATTAATTGATAATGAAGAATATAAAAAAGCAAGTGAAAAAATAGACCAAATGAAAAATGAAATGTTATCAAAACAGGATATTGAACAATACATGGAAGATTTAGTTGGTAATTTAAAATAGTAATTTATGGTATTTTGTAGAATTTTGTCGAATTTTGTAAGCCAGATGCCCGTAGAGATATAACGCACAATAACTATTCCATAGCATAGTTACTTTATTTTACATAATATGGTATAATATATTCAGAGATATCTCCAATTAAATATATAAGGAGGATGTAAAAATGAAATTAAACTTGTTAGAAGAAGTGCTGTTACATATATTCAAAAGATATTCTTACAAGATATATAGAATGGGTGTAAAAGATGGATTTAACTGGAAGAACTAAAAGCCAATTAGCCATTTTTTAGCCAATTAGTTCAAAATAGTTTATATTGTTTTAGACCGATATATTGAAAAAATGGCGAAAAATAGCACTTATAAACCAAATGGGGCTGGTATAGTCCTCTTAAATTCGTTCAGTTGGTTCTGGTATCGTAGCAGATATTATTGAATAATAAAATAAATCAAAAAAAGAATGCTTCGGCATTCTTTTTTTTGGCTTAATCTGCGTATAATGGAAGTGCATTTGGCATACTTGTATAGTAAACTGAAAGAAAACGATATAGAAATTAGACTAAATGGTCAAAAACTATTGATTTTTTTTATCAGAACACATAAAATAAAAATGACAAAATTAGCGAGGCGTCATAAAAGAAAGAGAGGAAATGATTGTGAACATATTAGTGGATGCAATGGGTGGCGATAATGCACCAGATGCCGTAATCAAGGGAGCCGTAAAAGCAGCAAAAGAAGTGGAAGGAACGATTACTTTAATTGGGCATAAAGACGTGATCCAAAAGAGAGTTAAGGAGATCTTTGGTAAAGATTCCATAACAGAATTGAGCGATAAAATACAAATTCATCATGCTACAGAACAAATTGAAATGGAGGATATTCCAACACATGCTATTAAGACAAAAAAAGATTCTTCTATGGTGGTTGGTTTCAAACTTTTAAAGGAAGGTCAAGGCGATGTGTTCATTTCTGCGGGAAATTCTGGCGCTTTATTAACAGGTGCAACCTTGTTAGTGGGAAGAATCAGAGGAATTGATCGACCAGCAATTGCACCAATGTTGCCAGCTTATAAAAAAGGATTATTACTAATGGATGCAGGAGCAAATACCAATTGTAGACCTTTAAACTTGTTACAATTTGCTCAAATGGCAACATTTTATTTGCGTAATTCTTATCATATTGATAAGCCGGTAATTGGTTTATTGAATATAGGTACAGAGGAAACCAAGGGAAATGAATTGACAAAATCAAGTTATCAATTGTTAACCGAAAAAGCAGATGAATTGGGTATCAATTTTGTGGGAAATGTAGAAGGAAGAGAAGCATTTTCTGGGCAGATTGATGCATTGATTACAGATGGCTTTACAGGCAATGTATTTTTAAAAACAGTAGAAGGTATGGGAAAATTGGTTAAAACTTCTTTAATGGAAAGTTTAACCCGTAATATATGGACGAAAATATGCACGGTACCTACATTACCTGCGATCAATAAATTTAAGAAAACAATGGATTACCGTGAATATGGGGGAGCTCTTTTCTTAGGCGTAAAAAAACCAGTTGTAAAGGCACATGGTAGTAGTGATGAATTTTTATTCTATTTCACGATTAAGCAGGCAGAACGCTTTGCCAAAAGTGGTGCTGTAGAGACCATGAAACAAGAATTTGAAAGCAAAAAAGAAATTGAAAAATAAGATTTTTAAACGACTTTTGACAGAAAGTAAAGAAAATGCTTGACAATTTTCTCAATTTAATATATATAAAAATGTATCAAGAAAATGAAAATCGTAGCTAAAGGGGGTGTACAAAAGTGAACCAAGAAGAAATTTTTGATAAAGTAAAAGCCATCATCATAGACCAATTAGGTGTTGCTGAATCTGCTATTACACTAGATGCATCTTTTATTGATGATTTAGGAGCTGATTCTTTGGATATTGTCGAATTTATTATGGCATTAGAAGAAGAATTCAATATTGAAATTCCAGATGCAGATGCTGAAAAGGTTGTAACTGTCGGAGATGTTGTAGATTATATAAAAGATCATACGTAAGATGAAAAAGAATGGTAGAAAGTAAGAGGAGAAAATGAAAAATCTCCACTTACTTTCTTTTTTTGATTGCAAAAAAGAAAGATTAGATATATAATCTATGCAGAAGAAAAACAAATATTTGGAAATCTTTTTCCAGTAAAGGAGGATAACATGACGGATTTTTCTGAAGTTGAGAAAAACATTGGCTATGTGTTTCAGGATAAGAGTTTACTAAAAAAGGCGTTGACACATACGTCTTATGCCTACGAAAACAAAATTGAAAGCAATGAAAAGCTAGAGTTTCTTGGAGATGCTATTCTTGAAATTGTAGTAAGTAAATATTTATTTCGCCATTATCAACAATTGTCAGAAGGAGAAATGACTAAAGTTAGGGCAAGTGTCGTTTGTGAAGATAGCTTGTACCAAATTGCCCAAAAGCATAATTTTAGTGATTTTTTGTTCTTGGGTAAAAGTGAAATTATCAACAATGGCAAAGAAAGACCAGCTATTTTGGCAGATTCTGTGGAGGCTGTTATTGCCGCTATTTACTTAGATAGTAACATGGATTCAGCTGCAAAGTTTATCTTATCCAATTTAAAACAGACAATAGAAGTATCAACCAAACATGTTGGTATGAAAGATTACAAAACGGTGTTACAGGAAAAATTACAAGTACATGGTGATATCAAAATTGAGTACCAAACCATCCATGAAAGCGGACCAGATCACAAGAAAGTTTTTACAGTGGAACTAAAAGTGAATGGAAAGGTTGTCTCTCATGGAACTGGTAGCACTAAAAAATCAGCCGAGATGAATGCCGCTAAACAAGCTTTGGAAAAGCAATTTCATACCAAGAATTAGATTGAAGAGAGCATGATTTGCTCAGGTAGGAGGTCCTATGAAAAAACAGTATATTATCCCCATATTCGTTCCCCATTTAGGTTGTCCCAATGATTGTACTTTTTGCAATCAAAAGAGCATTAGTGGTCAAGTAAAACCAATTGACGAAAACCATGTAAGAGAAACCGTCGATTTTTATTTGAAGAATTTAAAAGATCAAGATGCTTACAAGGAAATTGCATTTTTTGGTGGAAGTTTTACAGGTATTCCAAAAGAAGAACAAGAAAGTTTGCTGAAAACAGCAAATGAATATATCGAGAAGAAACAGGTAGATAGTATTCGTATTTCAACAAGACCAGATTACATTGATAAAGATATTCTAAAAATGCTAAAAAAATATCATGTGAAGGTCATTGAATTAGGAGTTCAATCAACCAATGATTACATCCTAAAAAGATGCAAACGAAATCATACCTATGAAGATGTGAAAAGGGCTTCTAAATTGATTCGCCGAAAAGGATTTATTTTAGGACATCAAATGATGATTGGTTTGCCAGAAAGCACAGCACAAGATGAAATGCAAACAGCAATAGATCTTGCCAAATTAAAGCCAAAAACCATTCGTATTTATCCAGTTTTGGTCATCAAAAACACGGAGTTAGCAAAGGAATATGAAGCTGGAGAATATACACCGCTTAGCTTACAACAAGCTGTGGAAAGATGCAAAGAGTTATATTATTTCTTTCAAAAGAAGAAAATAAATGTGATTCGCATTGGCTTGCAAAATACCGATATGATTGCAGATCCAAAACAAGAGGGAAGTCAAGTTTTAGCAGGACCTTATCACGAGGCATTTGGCCAATTGGTAGAAGATGCTGCATGGTATGATAGCATTGTGGAAAAGATCAAGCAATTTAATGTGAAGGTCAAAGAAGTAGAGATTAAAATCAACCCGGTAGATGTGAATCATGTAGTAGGTCACAAACGTGAAAACATCAACAAATTACACGATTTATATGATGTGGATATGGATATTGTGCAAGTGGACTATGTAAAACCTGGGGAATTCCATGTGAAAATTATCAAGAAATATGCGGATTTTTTGGAAGAAAATAAAAAGACACACGTATAGAATAAAAGGAAAGACTCATACTAAAAGTATGAGTCTTTCTGTTAAAAATGTGGTAAGAGAAATTTTATATACAGCTATTGGAAGCTTGTTAATGGCTTTTGCAACGGCACAATTTTTGCTTCCCAACCATTTATCCACAGGTGGCTTTTCAGGAATTGCAACCATATTTTTTTATTTGTTTCAATTTCCTATGGGAACTATGAATGTGCTACTGAACATTCCATTTTTGTTATGGTCATGCTTTAAAGTGGGACGTTATTTTATTGTCAAAGCACTTTCGGGTACGTTTTTGTTGTCACTTTTTCTGAATTTATTGGAAAATTTACCAGCTTTAACCCAAGATAAGTTTTTGGCATGTTTATATGGCGGAATTGTAATGGGATTTGGTTCAGCTTTGGTTTTCAAAGCTAATTCGTCCACAGGTGGAACCGATTTAATTACGACCTTTGTGCGTCAATATAAACCACAGATTCGCACTAGTCAAATTATTATTTTATTTGATACCATTATTGTTATCTTAAATATGATTTTCTTTCGTAAAATAGAAGTTGGTTTGTATTCTGCTATCGCCATTTACATTATGGGAAAGGTAATTGATATCTCCTTTGAAGGAATCAATTTTGCTAAAATGATTGTGATTGTATCAAACCATTATGAAGCCATATCCGATCAGATCAATCAAAATTTGTGTAGAGGAACAACGGGACTTTACGGAAAAGGAATGTATACCAATCATAAGAAAATGATTTTGATTTGTGTGGCTAACCGTAATGAAGTAACCAAAATTCGTAGCATTGTTGCCAGTTGTGATCCACATGCTTTTTTAATTATCACCAATGCACGTGAAGTTTTTGGAAAAGGTTTTAAAAAAGAAAATTTTCTGAAATAAAAATGATAAAAAACATCAAAAGTAGAAATCCGTAAATGGAAACGAGGAAAATGTCTGAAAAATAGGGCATTTTCCTTTTTTTGTGGCAAAAGTATTGACAGGAACATAGAATGAGAGTATACTATACTGGTACACGAAATTAGTATAGTAGTATACTTATAGAGGTGAATGTATTGAAGAAAGAAGAAATTGTCGGAGCAGCAAGAAAACTATTTACGCAATACGGGTATAAAAAAGTAACTATGAATGAAATTGCAAAAGAAGCAGGCGTTACCAAAAAAACGGTATACGCTTATTTTAAGGACAAAGAAGAGTTATTTCGTTATATCATTCTCGAAGAGATGGAAAAAAACAGGAAGGCGATTGAAAAAATTGAAAAAAAGGGACTTCCTTTTTTAGAGCAAGTTCATGAGACCATTTATACTGTATTTAAGCGTAAAAGAGAAAATCATTTTTTGATTACGATTACAAATGAAGCAGAAAATTTTAGAAATCAAAAGATATTAGATGCCATTAAAATGATGGATGCCGAAGTCAAAAAATACATTAAGGAAAAATTGACATATGCCATGGAACATCAGTACATACGTCCTTGTAATGTCGAAATTCTAACTTTTGTGATTTATAAGGTTTATATGGCCATTACATTTGAATTAGACTTAGAAGAAAAAATAGATCCAAAAGAAGTATCCAATAAAATATTTGGCATTTTAAAAAATGGAATCTTAGTACAAAAATAGGAGGGAATTATGAATAAGGAACATGAAAAAATTAAAAACAAGATTATGAAACCTCTAATTGTCATTGGTGTCATAATCATTCCATTGATGTATAGTTTCTTTTACCTAAAAGCATTTTGGGATCCCTATTCTAATTTAACAGGAATACCCGTTGCCTTAGTCAATGAAGATAAAGGAAATGAAGAAGAAAATCTTGGAAAGAAATTAGTGGACAAATTGGTAGACCAGCAAGATATGAAATTCCAGCTGGTGGATAAAGAAACGGCAGAAAAAGGATTAAATGATAAAACCTATTATGCCATGATTGATGTACCAGAAGATTTTACAGAAAAATTGAACAGTGGTGAGACCGAAAACAAACAAAGTGCACAAATTATTTATTCACCAAATCAAAAATCTAATTTCTTAGCTTCACAAATTATTACATCAGCTGTTAATAAAATCGAAAAACAAGTACAACAAGAAGTAACCGAAAAAGTAGTGGACAATTTATCTGATAAATTAGGAGATGTCCCAACTCAAATGGAAAAAATTGAGGATGCCTCTAATCAATTAAAAGACGGAAGTCAAAGTCTTACAGATGGACTTCAAACCATTGACAATGGTATGGGAAGTTTAAGTACCAACTATGATAAATTTAATGATGGTGTGTCAACAGTAGATCAAGCTACTAAGAGCTTGGATGGTGGTGTAGATCAACTAAAACAAGGACTTGATCAGGTTTATAGTGGTAGTAAAGAATTAAATGAAAAAACACAGGCATTATCTCAAATAACAGATAACGCTAATAAGATTGCTGAAAATGAAAAAAATTTGGATGCAGGAATTGGACAATATGTGGCAGGAGTTAATGAATTAACAACACAGGTTGCAAGTTTAAAGGATATACAAAGTGATTTGCAAAAGATGTTAGCAGCAAATCCACAATTGGCACAGGTATTGATGCAAGATTCTAATTTCCAATCTATCATGGCAAAAATGCAGGAAACGAATTCAAAAGAGAATCAAGCGAAACTTCAAAAATTAGCTCAATCTGGACCTTATTTACAAAAAAGTAGTAAAGAATTAAATGCTGGGATACAGCAATTTGCAACAGCAACAGAAGGATTGAAACAAATCAATCCAGGTATTCAAAAACTAGAAGATGG
This sequence comes from uncultured Clostridium sp., assembly GCA_945874585.1. GTDB lineage: Bacteria > Bacillota > Clostridia > TANB77 > CAG-508 > CAMCHB01. Next base: position 7,200 of record CAMCHB010000021.1, read on the forward strand.
TGTGGCAAAAGTCAAAGATGGAGCTAATACTTTAAAAGATGGTAGCCGTCAATTATCAGAAGGGGCAACGACTTTGCAGAATAGTTCACAAGAAATACGCAGTGGTATTCAACAATTAAAAGATGGAACTTCTTCTGCTTTGTTAGGTAGCAAGACATTACTAGATGGTCAACAAGAGTTTACAACAGAAGTTGGAAATTCAATTGCAGATGCTCGATCTGAATTAAAGAAACTAGATGGATTAAGTAGTTTTACAGGTAATGCAGTTCAAGTAGATGAACAAGATGTAGAGCCAGTTTCAAAATATGGTGTTGGATTTGCTCCATACTTCATGTCATTGTCATTATGGATAGGAGGTTTGCTAATCTTCGTTGGTATTTATTATGATCCACATGACCGCTTTAAGAGAATTGGTAGAAATGCCAAGAACCGTGCATTACGTTCCTTTGTTTACTTATTAATTGCTGTGGCACAAGCTGTTGTATTAGGCTTTATTCTAAAGCTAACCTTAGGTATGGAAATTCAAGATAATTGGTTGTATTATGGTTCTTGTATCCTGGTATCTGTTACATTCCTAAGTATCATTCAATGCTTGATGGTTAACTTTGGAGATGTTGGTAAATTCCTAGTTATCTTATTCTTAGTTGTTCAATTATCTGCTTGTGGTGGAACCTTCCCACTTGAAACATTGCCAGATGCTTACCAACAGATCAATCCATTTATGCCAATGACTTATTCTCTAAATCTATTTAAAGAATCTATTGTTGGCAGAAGCCAAGGATTTGTAACACAAGATGTAAATGCTTTATTGGGTATTATGATAACCTTTATCGTTATAACCTTTACATTAGATTTACTAAACATGTTCCGAACCAGAATTCATTGCTATTTTGTAAAGCGTAAAAAAAACAAACAAAAAGTTGCTAAAACGGTGTCTGAATAAATTTTAAAGGTACGTACAAATGTTAGAAAAATTCTTTCATTTGTGCGTACTTTTTTATTCTATTCTGAAGGAAGTTATGGTACAATACCAATAGGTGAGAAAAATGAGCTTAAGAATCATTTATGGAAGAGCAGGAAGCGGAAAAACAAATTATTGTCTACAAGAAATGAAACGAAAAATGGGAGAAAATTCTAAGATTTATATGATTACGCCAGACCAGTTTTCCTTTTCAGCGGAAAAAAATTTATTGGCAACCATTTCACAAAATAGTACCATTCAAGCAGAGGTTCTAACTTTCCAGCGAATGGCCTATCGTGTGTTACAGGAAGTTGGTGGAGCAACAGAAGTTTTTTTAACAGAGAGTGGAACTTCTATGCTTTTATACGATATTTTGTGTAAAGAAAAGTCTCGTTTAAAATTTTTAGGAAAATCCGATCAAAATGTTGATGTGATGAACCGATTATTAACTGAATTGAAAAAGCACCAAGTACAGAGTGAACAAATAAAAGAGGCAATGGAACAGATTCAGGACCCTTATTTAAAAGCTAAATTGGAGGATGTTGTCTGTTTGTATCAGACCTACGAAAAACGTTTGGATGAGACTGTACAAAATCATAAAGATAGACTTACTTGGGCAATTGAGAACTTGTCAAGCAGCCAAATGTTTAACAACAGTTATATTTACATAGACGAATTTGCTGGTTTTACAACACAGGAATATGCGATTATTTTAAGTTTGTGTCAAAAAGCCAAACAAGTAAATGTTGCACTTTGTTTGGATGTATTAGAAGATCCCATTTTGCCAGAAACGGATGTGTTTTATCCCAATAAATTAACAGCCATGACACTGATAAATATGGCCAAAGAGCAAGGAATTTCCATTGATAAGCCGGTTCATTTGCAGACCCCTTACCGTTTTAAAAAGGCAAAATCTTTGGCTCACTTGGAACAGAATTTATATGAAATAGAGCCTAAAAAATATCCTTCTAAACCAGAAGAATTGAGCTTATTTCTAGCGATGAATCCATACGCTGAAATGGAATATGTAGCGCGAAAAATTCAAAAAGAGGTAAGAGAAAATGGTTATCGTTTTCGAGATATTGCGATTATTACACAAAACATAGAGCAATATGGAACTTTGACGAAGGCAATTTTTAGGCAGTATGAAATCCCAGTTTTTATTGATGAAAAGAAAAATTTACAGAAAAATATTATCATTCATTTGGTCTTGTCTTTGTTAGAAATTTATGCGAAAAATTGGTCTTATGAGGCTGTTTTTCAATACATAAAAAGTGGTTTATTATCTTTACCAGAAGAAGCTATTTTTCAGGTTGAAAAATACTGTATGCAATGGGGAATCAAGGGGAAAAAATGGTATGAAGACGACTGGAATTTTGGCAATTTGTCAATTGAAGAACTAAAATATTACAATGAGATTCGTCAAACTATTGTCACACCTTTGCGAAAATTACAAAAGCAATTACAAGGTAATCACAATGCGAAAGCAATATCACAAGCTCTGTATTATTTTTTACAGGAAAATTTTTCGCAAGCGATGCAAGAAAAAATAGAGCATTTAGATCAAGTAGGAGCACTGGAATTGGCACAAGAATATGAAACAGGGAGCCATCTTTTGTTAGAGGTTTGGGATGAAATGGTGACCTTGTTTGGAGAGCAAACCATGGGATTTGAGCGTTATAAAGAGTTATTACGCATGGGAATTGAACACAAAGATTTGGGGGTTATTCCACCAACACAGGATCAGGTAACCATGGGGGATGTAGAAAGAACCAGAAGCCATCAAGTGAAGGTTTGTTTTATCATTGGGCTGAATGACGGAATGTTCCCAAACATTAACAAAAACGAAGGATTTTTAGACAATGAAGATCGAAATAATCTGAAAAAGGTTAAAATTAAATTGGCCAAAACAACGATGGAGCAACTGTATGATGAGCAATTTAATTTATACAAGGCTTTTACAACAGCAGAAGAAAAGCTATATTTATCGTATTCTTCAACCAATGCAGATGGAAAAGCAATTAGACCATCTGTCTTATTGACAAAAATAAAAGCAATTTTTCCAGAACTTATTCTAACCAGTGACATGGTTGAAAAAGAATATGCTATTGGAAGTAAATTAGCTACCTTTGATGCGCTACTGGAAAACATGCAGCAATGGAAAGAAGGAAAACAGGTGGATCCGATTTGGTATGAGGTGTATGCGTATTTTGCCAAACACGAACCTGCCAAATTAAAAAGGGCGTTGCAGGCTTTGCAAGATACCAATTTACCAGAAAACCTAGAGGAAAACTTGGTTCAACAATTGTATGGCAACACACTTCATACCAGTATTTCACGCTTGGAACAATATCGCAAATGTCCGTATTCGTTTTATTTAACATATGGCTTACAACTGAAAGAAGAACAGATTTATCAAATTCAGCCAGTGGACACCGGAACTTTTATGCATGATGTAATTGATGCCTTTTTTGAATCCTTGCAAGAAGAGCAAATTTCGGTTAAGAATTTGGAAAAGGCAGATATTGAAAAAAGAATTGATGCGATTGTGGAAGAAAAATTGGCTTTGGCTCAATATGGAAAATTTACAAGCAATGCTAAATTTTGTTTATTGACAAGACGTCTGAAAAAAGTCTTGTACAAATCTATCTTCTATTTAGTTGAGCAATTACAAAATAGTGATTTTCAGATCTTAGGCAATGAAATAGAATTCAAAAAGGGAGGAAATTATTCACCAATCGAAGTGGCTTTACAGGATGGAAAAAAGGTTGAAATTACGGGTAAAATTGATCGAGCCGATTATGCAGAAACAGATGATGGAAAATGGATTCGTATTATTGACTATAAGTCAAGTGCTAAGGATTTACAAATAGGAGAAATTGTTTATGGTCTACAATTACAATTAATTACGTATTTGGATCGTATGACACAGGAGCAAGAATTTCAATCAGCAGGAGCTTTGTATTATCACTTAGCTGATTCTATGCTAGCTCTTTCAACGAAAATGACACCAGAACAGATGGAACAAAAAATGCGCCAATCATTTCAAATGAAAGGATTTGTTTTAGCGGATGTAAAGGTTGTCAAAATGATGGATAAAAAGCTGGAAAAAGGTAGTTCAGATGTGATACCTGTGTCTTTAGACAAGGATGGTAATATTAGTAGTCGATCCACTCATGCCATTGCAAAAGATGATTTTAAGAATTTACAAAAGCAGGTAATTCGTACCATTCGAACGATAGCAAAGGAGATTTTAGCTGGTCGTATTGATTTAAAACCGTATTGTGATAAAGATAGAAAAACACCATGTGATTATTGTTCTTATCATTCTATTTGTCATTTTAATACACGCAATCGAGGAAATCGATATACCTATTTACCAAATTGGACGAAGGAAGAAATTTTAGAAAAGTTAAGAGAAACCGAAGAGAAAGATAAAAAAGTAGAATAGGGAGAGAATATGAATCTGAATTGGGAAGAGTTAGAAAAACAATGTGAAAATTGTCAAAAATGCAAACTAGCCAAAACGAGAAAAAAAGTAGTAATAGGATGTGGAAATCGTCAGGCAAAATTGATGTTCATTGGAGAAGGGCCTGGAGCAGATGAAGATGCTTCTGGAATTCCTTTTGTAGGAAGAGCAGGCCAATTGATGAATATGGCTTTTCAAGGACTGGGGATTGCAAGAGATGAAGTGTATATTGCAAATGTTGTGAAATGTAGGCCACCAGGCAATCGAAATCCGCAAGCAGATGAAGTGCAAGCATGCTTAAATTATTTACGTGAACAAGTATTATTGGTAAAACCACAAGTGATCGTTTTATTGGGAAATGTTGCTTTGAAGACAATATTGGGCAGTGAATATGGAATTACGTCAGCACGAGGAAAATGGATACAAAAGAATGAAATTTGGTATATGCCAACATTTCATCCGGCAGCTTTGTTGCGTGATGAGACGAAAAAAATAGATTTTTGGTTGGATTTACAGGAAGCATATCATAGAATCAGTGGTCAGAAGGATTGCAACCAAGAGGGAAGTATCGTACAATAAAACAAATGAGAAAGGATTGAAATAGAAATGGAAGTATTAGAAGAAATTCTGCAGGAAGCCAATCGATGTTTACAGTGTAAAACGAGACCATGTACCAAAGGATGTCCACTGGGGAATGCTATTCCAGAAGCGATACAAGCTGTCAGGCAAAAGAATTGGCAAAAAGCCAACCAAATTTTCCAACAAACCAATTGTCTTTCCAGTGTTTGTGGTCGTGTTTGTCCCCATAGCAAACAATGTGAAGGAGCTTGTGTAAGAGGGAAAAAGGGAAAACCAATTGCCATTGGTAAAATAGAAGCATATGTGGCAGATCAAAGCCAAACCATAATACCGGAAAGTCAACAATTGCAAGGAAAAAAAGTGGCTATTGTGGGAGGAGGACCGGCTGGGTTGACGGCAGGAGCTTTTTTAGCCAGAGCAGGAGCTAGTGTTACCATTTTTGAAAAACAAGAAAAATTAGGAGGTATTTTAACCTACGGAATTCCAAGGTTTCGCCTTCCTATGGAAGTGGTTGAAAGCTCTATCCAAAAAATATTAGCCTCAGGAATTGAAGTAAAAACAAGGTATCAATTGGGGCAAAATCTGATGCTAGAAGAATTGCAAAAGCAATACCAAGCTATTTTCTTAGCCATGGGTGCCAATTGTTCTTGTAAAATGCCGGTAGAAGGAAATCAATTACCACAGGTATATGGTGCCAATGAATTGTTACAGCAGGAAAAACATCCCGAATTTCAAGGCAAACGAGTAGCTGTAATAGGAGGCGGTAATGTAGCAATCGATGTAGCAAGATCAGCTAAACGTTGGGGTGCAAAAGAAGTATGCATTGTCTATCGAAGAGGACGTGAACAAATGCCAGCCGAACCAAAGGAGATTCAAGCTGCTGAGCAAGAGGGAGTTCAGTTTCAATTTTGCACCAATTTGGTCCGTATTTTAGGGCAGAAACAGGTGGAGCAGATGGAAATTGTTCATACCCAATTGCAAGCCAAAGAAGGAGAAATTCGTTTGGTGCCAGTAGACATAGAAGGTAGCAATGAAACTATTTCAATGGATTGTGTCATTATGGCAATAGGCTCAAAAATGGATGGCCAATGGATGGGTCACACAGTATTTGAAATCAGCGATTGTGGATATGTAAAAACAGATGAACATTACCAAACCAATGTAAAGGGTGTTTTTGCTGGAGGAGACTTAGTGGGAACCAAAGCTACGATTGCATGGGCTTGTAAAACAGGAAGAGAGGCTGCACAAGAGATAAAAACATTTTTGCTGTCATAAAAATGTCACACAAATTTAATCGATGTGAAACATGAAATAAAGCAAGTGTGGGTTATAATAATAACCATAAGATTCGAAAGAGAAAAGGGAGATAATATGAACGTAAAAGCTGCTTTAAAAAAAGAAGGAATCACCAATATTCGTCAATTGGATATTTTAAGTATCAACCAATTGGCAAAAGATATCTCACATAAATTGTATCAACATTTTTGTGAGCATAATATCAATGAAAGTGATTTATTCATATCCATTTCGAGATTGCAAATGTATTATGCGCAAATGCCAGAGGATTCTTCTGTAGCTAAATATTTTTACAAAAATCAATCCATCTATTTCAATGATAAATTTTCAATTGATGAAATAGAAGAATTTGCTACGCATGAGTGTATTCATTATTTGCAAGAAATCAAAGATGAAAAAAACAATTTGGTACGTCTTGGCTTGTATGAAGTAGCAGAAGGTGCAGATCGTGGTATGGCTTTAAATGAAGCTGCGGTTCAATTGATGGCTGCCAAGGCAAATGATGTATCAGTGGACAAGGTAAAATATTATGATTTATTTCTAGCTACAGAAAGCCCAGAATATTATCCTTTAGAATGTGCCCTTGTAAAAGAAATGATGTACTTCACAGGAGAATATCCTTTGTATCATAGTACTTTATATAGTGATGATGTATTTAAAAATACATTTTCAGCGAAGTTTGGAAAAAGAGCGTATTTCAAAATTGAACGAAATGTCAATGAAATCTTAAATTTAGAAGGTTTGTTTAATAATTTAACCAATGAATTAAAAGAAACCAATCGCCCTCGTAAAGCCAAACAAATCAATTTACTAATGGATCAATGCAAAGAAAAGATAGCTAGTATCTTTATTGAAACACAGGATTTTATGATAGAAATGGGATTTGGTTATGAATTTGACGAGATTCGTACGATGAATGATTTGAAAAACTTTAAAACACGTATTTATAATTTTAAAGATTTAATTGGTTATACAGCTGATTATGATTTCTACAATAAGTATTATATCAAGAAAATGGAAGCTTTAGCGGCTAAGAAAGAATACATCGAAAAAAATGGAGCTATTAAAAAAAACGAAAATCAAGAAAATCTAGCCTTAGTTGAGCATAAACCGAAAAAAGTATCTG
>CAMCHB010000022.1 GCA_945874585.1 uncultured Clostridium sp.
CAGTAGGAACAACAGTAGTAAAAGTAATTAGTGAAGACGGACAAAAAGAAGCAAGCTGTACTGTAACAGTAACAGGAATACCAGTTGAAAGTGTTAGCTTAAACAAGACTGAAACAAGCATTCAATTAGGTAAGAGCGAAAAATTAGTAGCGACAATCAATCCAAGTAATGCAACCAATACCAAATTGAATTGGAGCAGTAGCCAAGCCAATGTGGCAAGTGTAGATGACCAAGGAAATGTAACCGCAAAAGCAGTAGGAACAACAGTAGTAAAAGTAATTAGTGAAGACGGACAAAAAGAAGCAAGTTGTAGTGTAACGGTAGAACAGAACGAAGAGCCTGTTGAGCCAGACCATAATTATCAAATTGAAGTTACCAAACAATTAGATGGAAAGCAAGTAAACATCACCATTCAAATACAGGGAGATGCTTCACAAATTAAAAAAATAAAATTTGCACAGGGAACACTTGGCATCGAAGATTTTCAAAATGGTTCAGGTGCAGAATTAACCATTACAGGGGATACAGCAACAGCCATGACAACAGAAAATGGTACTTATACTATTTATATAGAGGATAACAAAGGAAATGCTCAATTGAAACAAATTAAGGTAACAGAGATTCCAAATGAAGAGCCACAAAAACCAAGTCGTCCAGATCAACCAAGAGATGATAACAATCCAAAAAATCCAACGCAAAATCCAACCAATCAGGGAGGCAATCAAGCAAACCAGACAGAAAATAATAATTCTAATGGTAACAATGGTGTCAAGAAATTACCATTTACAGGTAGTAGCAATCAAGCAGAGTATTGTTTGATTGGTGCCATTGCTATTAGCCTTCTAACGGGAGGAATTGTATTGATTCGAAAATATGTTTTATAAGAAAAAAATATCCTTTTTCGTAAGAGAAGGGATATTTTTTTCTATTTTGCTTGATAAAAATAATCCATAAGCCCTGTGTAAATGCCCCAAGCTAGTTTATCTTGATAGTCATTAGATTTCAGTAATTTTTCCTCTTCTGGGTTTGATAAAAATCCGCATTCTACAATGGTTAGAGGAATTTCTACGTAATCGACAATATATTTATCTGCAATGCTCATTGAATTCCTTTTATTATCATTGCAAATGGCTTGATTTAAATTGGACTGAATGGATTGAGCCAATGCCTTGCTTTTCTCGTTATTTTTTTGATAAAAAACCTGCCAACCCCAATATTGCTCTTGTTCAATTTTATTTAAATGAATGGAGACAAAAATATCTGCAGAGGATGAATTCCCAATTTTTACGCGATTTTTTATGTCAGAAACTTTTTTATCACGCAAAGTTTGTTTATCCAAATCATAAATTCCATTTTCATCAGATCTTGTTAAAATGACAGTGCAACCACCTTGCTCTAATAAATTTTGGAGCTTTAAAGTGATTTTTAAATTGATGGCATTTTCCGTAGTTCCATTTTTACTTTGGGCACCGTTCATCAGGAAATCCGTGGCCAGCATCTAGAATGACCACTTTATTACTAACCGGTAAAGCAACTGTTTCAACAGATTTTAAATGGAAAAATTGATGGCATTCGAAAAAAAAGAAGGAAGTAATCATAAATGCAAAAATCAAAAAAATTTTCTTAGTTCGAAGGTAAAACATGAAAAATCGCCTCCTCTTTCTTAAATCATTATATGAAGCAAAATCTCAACTATGTCAGAATAAAAATGCCATAAATGGAGAAAATATATCTAAAAAATGAATTCATAAAATGAGGAGTTGGAGAGTTGAATCGTATAAAATTTTTAAGTAATAAAGGAGCTGTACTGGATCGAAAGCAATTGGAGACGTATTTGGAGAAAGTTGCTTCAGACCATATTTTAAAAAAACAGGCAGATAAAAATACCTACCCGATTCCTAGGGTAAAAGATAATTTTGATTGGATAACAAAAACGTATCAGTTTTTAAATCAAAATGTAAAGGAAGGAATTCATATTCATCCAGCGGGTGAATGGCTTCTTGATAATTATTATGTTCTAGAAGAGACGGTAAAAGCAATTGAAAAAGAATTAACAGAGGAAAAGTACCAAAATTTTTTAGGGATTCAAGGTGGCTTTTACGATGGCTATGCACGTGTGTATGTATTGGCTCATGAAATTGTTGCTTATACAGATGGTAGAATCGATCGCGAACATTTGGAACATTATTTACAAGCATATCAAAAGAAAAAAACATTGAATATGGAGGAAATTTGGAACATTGGCCTTTTTTTGCAAATTGCCATTTTGGAAAATATTCGACAAATATGTGAAAAGATTTATTTTGCTCAAATTCAAAAATATAAGGTAGAAAATATAGTCAGTCGATTAGTGGAAAAGAAGAATATTTCTCACTACCAAACACAATTAGATGATTTTCCTAGTCATATGACTTTTGTTGATATGAAATATCCGTTCATTGAATATATGTCTTATCGCTTAAAGAAAATGGGGAGAAAAGCAATTTCTTATCAAAAGGTTTTGGAAGAAGAAGTAAGAAAAATGGGAACCAATGTAGCAGAGGTGATTCAAAAAGAACATTTTGATGTAGCGGTAAAAAAAGTTTCAATGGGGAATTGTATCAAAAGTATCAAAAGTTTACAACGCATGAACTTTTTGGAAATTTTTGAACATATCAATGGAGTAGAAGAGATTTTAAGGTGTGATCCAGCTGGAATTTATGAAAAAATGGATTATGAAACCAAAAATGTATATCGTAATCGTATCAAAGAAATTTCTGCCAAAACCAAGATTTCCGAAATTTATATTGCATCGAAAGCATTAGAATTAGCTAATTTGGCAAACATGGAAAAGATCAATAGCATGGAGGAAAAGAAAAAGACACATATTGGTTATTATTTTTTGGCTGAAGGACAAGAAAATTTTATGCGCTTATTGGGATCCAAAATAGCAACAAAAACCATTTCACAAAAATTTAGATGGTATAAAAACACCATTCAATGCAGTGCTTTTTTATTAGCAGTTATAGTAACGATTCTTTGTTATCAGGCAACACAGGCTATCTGGCTATCGATTCTAGCTGGTCTTCTTTTTTGGATTCCACTATCAGAGCTTGTTGTTCAAATTGTTCAAACTTTTTTGGGAAGAAAAAAGAAACCAAGTTTTATTCCCAAATTAGATTTTTCAAAAGGAATTCCTCAAGAATATGCGACTATGGTTGTTATTCCAACTATTTTAGAAAGCCCAGAAAAAGTTAAAAAAATGATAGAAAAATTAGAAGTATATGCTATGGCAAATGCTTCGGAAAATCTTTATTTTACGCTATTAGGAGATTGCCAAGCAGCAAGTAAAAAAGTGGAAGAAATGGATACGGCTATTGTAAATACAGGAGTCGAGGAAGTACAAAAATTAAATGCAAAATATCCAGGAGAGGATTTTCCAAAATTTCATTTTGTTTATCGAAGGAGGACTTGGAGCAATTCGGAACAGTGCTATTTAGGATGGGAACGAAAAAGAGGATTGTTAACACAGCTTAACAACTACTTATTGGGAAAGAGCAAAGATGTTTTTCGTGCCAATACAATGGAATTATGGAAATTAACAGGAGAGAACAAAAAAATACCGCCAATACGTTATATTATGACACTGGATGCTGACACAGAATTGGTTTTAAATTCTGGATTACGATTAGTCGGGGCAATGGCTCATTTATTAAATCAACCCATTGTAGAGGAAGAAACCAAAATGGTAGTAGAAGGGTATGGCATGATGCAACCACGTATTGGAATTCGTTTAAAAGATGGGAATCGCTCTCTTTTTTCACGACTTTTTGCTGGATTACCAGGGACGGATTTGTATACAAATGCCATTTCAGATGTTTACCAAGATAATTTCCACGAAGGAATTTTTACGGGAAAGGGCATTTATGACTTAGTTGTTTTTCAAAAGGTGATGGATCAGCGTATTCCAGAAAACAGAGTTCTAAGTCATGATTTATTAGAAGGAAGTTTTGCAAGATGTGCTTTAGTAACAGATATTTTATGGATGGATGATTATCCCAATAAATTTATGAGTAGTATGAAACGAAAAAATCGATGGATTCGTGGCGATTGGCAGATTGCTTCTTGGTGTAATCAGGAGGTACCAAATGCGAATGGAAAATTGGTTAAAAATACACTTAGTGAACTGTCACGTTATAAAATTTGGGACAATCTAAGAAGAAGCACCATAGAAATAGGATTATTTTTCAGTTTAATGATAACATTTGGTGTAGGATTAAAATTTCCAACAGCAAGTAAAGGCTTATTGATTTTATGGATTATTATGTTTGGCATGCCAGTCATTTTGCATCTGCTTTTTCAAAAAGAACCGGTTGCCAGACAACGATTTTTTAGCCCCATGTCCACAGGATTACAGAGTAATTTATTGGCTACCGGTATCCAATTGACTGTTTTACCAGCACATGCTTATAATGCAGGAAACGCCATTGGAAAAGCAATTTATCGTCAAAAGGTATCACACCGAAAATTGCTAGAATGGATGACAGCAGAAGAAGCTGAAAAAAGTTCAGATAATACGAAAATCAATTACATCCAAAAAATGTGGTTTCAATTTGCAGGGAGTTTGCTTTGTTTTGGATTTGCTTTTTTCTTAAAAGATATTTGGTTAATTGTTCTTAGTTTGGCATTGGGAATTTTGTGGCTGGCAGGTCCTTGGATTGCTTGGTATATTAGCCAGGAACAGGAGGATCAATCGATTCCATTATCCCAAGAAGAAGAACAGTATTTGCGTGAAATTGGCAAAAGAACGTGGCAGTATTTTGCGGATTATATGATTCCTAAAACCAATGGTTTGCCACCCGATAATTATCAGGAAGAACGTACGAATGAAGTGGTTTATAGGACTTCTTCTACCAATATTGGATTGGGACTCATGGCAATTATTTCTGCTTATGATTTAGGCTATATCAATGAAAAAGATGCTTTTGAAAAAATAAACATCACATTAAACACGATTGACAATTTGTCAAAATGGAATGGGCATTTATATAATTGGTATGATATTCAAAACTTAAAACCTTTGTATCCTCGCTATGTATCTACAGTAGATAGTGGAAATTTTGTTGGTTATTTGTATACTTTAAAGTCATTTCTGAAAGAAAAACAAGAAAAAATGAAAAACAAAGAAGAAAATGAGCAATTGCAACAAAATCTAGAAAAGATTGACCGCCTCATTCAAAACACAGACTTTTCTTATTTGTACGATAATGAAAAAGGAATTTTTTCAATTGGATTTGATGTGGAAAATAATCTTTTAACAGATTCATATTATGATTTATTGGCATCTGAATCAAGACAGGCAAGTCTGGTGGCTATTGCTAAAAAGGATGTCCCAGCAAAACATTGGAATCATTTAAGTAGAATCTTAACATCTATGAATGGATACAAAGGTTTACTTTCGTGGTCTGGAACTGCCTTTGAGTACCTTATGCCAAATATGAATATCCCCACCTATTCTGGGAGCTTATTAGATGAGTCCTGCCACTTTTTGATTATGAGTCAAATGACTTATTGCAAGAAACTAGAAATTCCTTGGGGCATATCAGAGGCAGCATTTCATTTAAAAGATTTGCATTCCAATTATCAATATAAAGCATTTGGCATACCATGGCTAGGCTTGAAAAGAGGACTGGGAGATGAATTGAATATAGCTCCTTATGCCAGTGCTTTAGCTATGTTAGAAAAACCACATGAAGTGATACAAAATCTAAAAGCACTGGAACAATTGGGAATGTTTCAAAAGTATGGTTTTTATGAAGCATTAGATTTTACACCAGAACATTTGGATTACGGAACCAAACAAGCTCCTGTTAAAACCTATATGGCACATCATCAGGCACTCATTTTGATGGCAATAGATAATGCATTAAATCAGAGAATTTTGCAAAAGAGATTTATGAAAAATCCAGAAATTAAGGCAATTGATATATTATTGCAAGAAAGAATGCCACTAGATGCGGTGGTTACGAAAGAGAAAAAAGAAAAAGTAGAAAAATTAAAGATGAAGGATTATGAACAATATTCAGAAAATGTTTTTACGGCATTGCACCCAACTTTAAATAACTATCACGTATATGCAAGTGGGGAATATATGGTTTGTCAAAAAGAAAATGGAGAAGGGTTTAGTAGCTATCAAAATATTTATATCAATAAATACAAAGAAACGAATGACTATGCACAAGGCATATTTTTCTATGTAAAAAATCTTCGCACACATAAAGTGTATGCTTCGTATCAACCGGAAAAATCAGATAAATTTTCCATTCATTTCACCCCAGATGGTTATCAAATGACTCGTATGGATGAAACCATTGAAATGATTGAAAAAGATACGATATCACCTGATGAACCTGTCGAAATTCGCCGTGTTACTCTAAAAAATCATGGTAATTTAGAAGAGATTGTGGAACTAACCGTAGCTTTCGAACCTGTCTTATCAACCAAAGAACAGGAATATGCTCATCCAGCCTTCAACAATTTATTTTTGAAATACAATTATGACGAAGTGACCCATACCATGTTTATTCAAAGAAATCAAAGAGGCAGTGTACCGGCCGTATTTCTGGGAGCTAGTTTTTATACAGAACAAGAAACGATAGGAGAGCTAGAATATGAAATTGATAAACAAAAATTTTATGATCGAGGTAATATTGGAATTCCTAAATGTGTAGAGCAATCGATTCCTTTTTCACAAGAAACAGATATTGTAACCAATCCAATTTTAGCTATGAGAAGGACCATCAAAATAAAACCAGGTGAAAAGGTACATTTTAATTTTGTTGTCTCTTTGGCAAAGAAAAAAGAAAGTGTGAGACAAAACATAGAAAAATATCGTAATGAAGAAAATGTGCTGCGTGCATTTGAATTATCCAAAGCAAAGGTGGAAGAAGAGAATCGTTATTTGGGTATTAAGGGAAAGGAAATTGAAACCTATCAAAAATTACTTTCTTATTTAATGTTCCAAAATCCTATGCGAAAATTGTATTTGCATTCCTTACAAAAACAATCTTATGCCCAGGAAGACTTATGGCCTTATGGCATCTCAGGGGATCTTCCTATTTTGCTTTTCCGCATGAAAGAGAGCAATGATCGCTATTTTTTAACAGAATTACTAAAAGCTTATGAATACTTTATGGTAAAAAATGTAGCAATTGATTTTGTCATTTTAGATGAAGAAGAAAATGTCTATGAAAAATATGTGAAAAAAACCATTGAGGAAGAGGTTAACAATCGACAATTAAATGAACGAAGAGGAATAAAAGGTGGTATTTTTATCTTACAGGCAGCAGAAATAGAAGATATACAACCACTTCTTTACCGAGCCAATATTTTATTAGATGCATCATTTGGCGATTTGAAAAATAGCCTAGAAACAATGGAAGAAGATTATCAAAAAAGTTTACCAATTCTTTATTGGGAACCAGATAAGCAATTACAAAATGACCAGCAGTCAGCCAAAATGTCAATGCGTTTTGAAGAAGAGAATTTATTATATTACAACGGTTATGGTGGCTTTACACCAGATGGAAAAGAATATAAAATGCGTATCAATCAGGAAAATAAGTTACCAACGGTTTGGGCACATGTTTTGGCAAATCCGTATTTTGGTACTGTATTGACAGAAAATATGGGAGGTTATACTTGGAACCAGAATAGTAGATTAAATCGTTTAACAGCATGGGGCAATGATCCGGTTATGGATATCCCATCGGAAATTATTTATATCAAAGATAAAGAAAATCAGAAATTGTGGTCTTTAGGGTATAACCCAATTCCAGATGAAAACGATTATTTGATTACGTATGGTTTTGGGTATGCTCGCTATGAACATCACAGTGACGGAATTTTACAAGAAACCAATATTTTTGTACCAAGAGAAGATCGCATCAAAATTCATCTTATCAAATTAAAAAATGTTGAGAATCGTGTTAAAAATTTAAAAATGGTGTATTATCTAAAGCCTGTTTTAGGGGAAGAAGAATTAAAAAGCAATTCTTATATTGATGTTACATGGGAGGCTGAAGAGAAGATTTTGTATGCCAAAAATCAGTATACCAAAGATTTTAACAATGGGTGGATGTTTGTTAGCTGTAGTGAACCAATTCATTCTTTTACCTCTTCGAAAAGAAGATTTTTAGGACAGGGAGGTATCCAGGATCCAGATGGATTAAAACAAGCTTTTTGGGATCAAGAAGTACATGCAATTGGGCAATCTACCTGTTTAGCGGTTGAAATTGATCTTACCATTCCTGCTTATGGTACAATGGAATTGAGTTTTATGATGGGACAAGAACAGGAAAAAGAAAAGGCACAAGAACAGGTGAAGAAATATAAACAAATAGCAGAATGTAAACGTGAATTGCAGGAAATCAGAAAAGAATGGTCAGAAAGATTGCAAGTATTACAGATTCAAACTCCAGAGGATTCGATGAATATTATGCTAAATGGATGGGCTTTCTATCAAACAATTGCGTGTCGCTTGTGGGCGAAAACGGGATTTTATCAGTCAGGAGGAGCTTATGGCTTTCGTGATCAATTACAAGATACTCTTGGCATTAAGTACTGGGCCCCAGAAATGATGCGAGCCCAAATTTTAAAACATGCAGCTCATCAATTTATCGAAGGTGATGTGGAACATTGGTGGCATGAAGAAACAGGCAAAGGAATTCGTACCAAATTTTCAGATGATTTATTGTGGTTAATTTATGTAACATGTGAGTACTTCAAAATGACAAATGATTCATCTATATGGGAGGAAGAAATAACCTATCGAACAGGTCCATTACTCGATGAACACACCGATGAAAATTACGATTGGCATCCGGAAAGTCAAGTAAAAGAAAATTTGTTTCAGCATTGTGTTCGTGCTTTGAAAAAAGGTGTATGTCTGGGTGAACACGGTTTACCGAAGATTGGATCAGGGGATTGGAATGATGCCTTTAACACGGTTGGAAATCAGGGAAGAGGAGAAAGTGTATGGCTTGGCTTTTTCCTATATAATGTTTTGCAACGTTTTTTACCGATTTGTCAACAAAGGCAGGAAGAAGAACTAGCCCTATTTTGTGAACAGACGGCACAAGAATTGAAGCGTCAATTGAATGAACAAGCATGGGATGGCAGATGGTATCGACGTGCTTTTACAGATGATGGCAGATGGATCGGAAGTGCTGAAAATGAGGAAGGAAGAATTGATAGCATCGCCCAGAGCTGGTCTGTTATATCAGGAGCAGGTGATAATGATAAGAAATTCATTTGTATGGAACATTTGGATAAATATTTAGTGGATCGAGAACATGAAATCATTAAATTATTGACACCAGCATTTGATAAGAGTGATTTAGAACCTGGTTATATTAAAGCCTATTTACCAGGCGTTAGAGAAAATGGTGGTCAATACACACACGGGGCTGTATGGAGCGTATGGGCCAATTGTCTTTTGAATTTTCCGGATCGTGCGGTAGAATATTATCATTTTATCAATCCTATTGAACATGCACGTACCAAAGAAGCAATTCGACAATATAAAGTGGAACCTTATGTGCTGGCTGCAGATATGTATGGTGTTGGCAAAATAGCAGGAAGAGGTGGATGGACTTGGTATACAGGTTCTAGTAGTTGGTTCTTAAAAATTGGAATTGAAAAAATTTTAGGTTTCCAAATAGAACCAGGATATATCGTGCTAGACCCTCATATACCAGCTCATTGGAAGGAGTATCAAATCAAATATAAATATCAAGATAGTATTTATCAAATAACAATCAAAAACAATAGAGTGGAAAAAAATGTATTTCAAGAAAAATCAAAAAATAAGCATAAAATAAAATTAGAGAACAATCACCGCATCAATGAAATTGAAATTCAAATCTAATTGAAATAGAGCGGAAAAACTCTGTAACAAAATTGTAATAAATCGCAATTCTTAGAAAGAAGGGCGATTTATTTTTTTACAAAAACTTTTTTATGGTAAATAATGTATTTCATAAAATAATAACCTTTCAAACAGTATTAACAAAGGCAAAAAATGCTTTAAGTTACATAAAGAATTTAATTTGACATTACTTTTGGAGACAGATACAATACATACATGTAAAAAATGAAACACAAAATTGGGGGTTGTAAAACATGCAAGTAATAAAAAGAGACGGAAGATTGGATGATTTTAATTCAGAAAGAATTGTAAAGGCTATTTCATTAGCCATGGGACAAACACAAGGAGGAATTGATGTAAACTTAGCCAATGCGATTGCAGAAAGTATTGAAAAAGCCTTTAGTAGCAAGAAGCAAGTAACAGTTTATGAAATTCAAGATTTAGTAGAGAAAAAATTGATGGCTTCTGCACGTAAAGATGCTGCTAGAAGTTATATTACCTATCGTTATAATCGAGATGTTGCTAGAAAGTCAAAAATAAAAGAAATGTTTCTAGAAATTATCGAAGCAAAAGCAAATGATGTCACAAGAGAAAATGCTAATATGAATGCTGATACACCAGCTGGTATGATGATGAAATTTGCGAGTGAAACGACAAAACCATTCGTAGATGATTTCTTATTATCACCAGAAGCACGTGAAGCTCATCAAAAAGGTTATATTCATATTCATGATAAAGATTATTATCCAACCAAAAGCTTAACCTGTTTACAACATCCATTGGATAAAATATTAAAAAATGGATTCCGCGCTGGACATGGTGCTTCTAGACCAGCTAAACGTATTGAAACAGCTAGTATTTTGGCATGTATGTCTTTGGAGAATGTACAAAATGAGATGCACGGTGGACAAGCTATTCCAGCATTTGATTTTTATTTAGCTCCATTTGTTCGTAAGACTTATGTAGAAGAAGTGAAAAAAATCGAGAGCTTACTAGGTAAAGATTTATCTGATTTATATGAATATCCAATTCAAGATTATATCAAAAAAGATTTAGATGGATTAACAGGCAAAGAAAGAGACTTACAGGCAGCTATCAATGAAACAATCAATCGTGTTCATCAAGCTATGGAAGCCTTTATACATAACATGAATACCATTCATTCAAGAGGTGGTAATCAGGTGGTATTTAGTTCTATCAATTATGGAACCGATACTTCACCAGAAGGTAGATGCATCATTCGTGAAACTTTGCTTTCTACGAAACGAGGTGTTGGTAATAATGAGACACCTATTTTCCCAATTCAAATTTGGAAGAAGAAAAGAGGAGTTAACTATTTACCAGAAGATCCAAACTATGATTTGTATCAATTGGCTTGTGAAGTTTCTGCTAAGAGATTTTTCCCTAATTTCTTAAATTTGGATGCTACTTTCAATCAAAGCAAAAAATGGAGAGCAGATGATCCAAATCGTTATTATTATGAAGTAGCTACTATGGGATGCAGAACAAGAGTCTTTAAAAATAGACATGGAGAAGATACTTCTGTTGGTAGAGGAAACTTATCATTTACCACCGTTAATATTGTTAGATTGGCAATAGAAGCAGCAAAAGAAGCACAAGCTCAAACAGGTCTTGAATTTGAATTAGGTTCAGGTAGTCAAAAATACATGACACCAGAATACAAAAAAGTTGTCAAAAAGATCTTTATGAAAAAACTAGAAACTTATGTAGATATTGTGGCAGAACAATTATATGCTAGATATCAATTCCAATGTACAGCACTTGCAAAGCAATTTCCACTATTGATGACAGCTGGTTTGTGGCAAGATAGTGATAAATTAAAACCAAATGATACCGTGGCATCTGTTTTAAAACATGGTACTTTAGGTATTGGATTTATAGGACTTGCAGAATGCTTAACTGCTTTGACAGGTCAACATCATGCAGAATCAGAAGCATCTCAAAAATTGGGAATTGAAATTGTTACAAGAATAAAAGAAATATGCGATGAGTATTCTGATAAATACGATTTAAATTATTCAGCTTTTGCTACACCAGCAGAAGGATTATCTGGTAGATTTACCAAAATAGATCGTAAATTATTTGGTAAATTAAAAGGAATTACCGATCGTGAGTATTATACCAATAGCAATCATGTTCCAGTTTGGTATAAATGTACAGCTGAACAAAAAGCTAAAATTGAAGGACCATATCATGCTTTGACAGAAGGCGGTCACATTTTCTATATCGAATTGGATGGAGATGCTACTCATAATCCACAAACTGTTGAAGCGGTTGTAGATTTGATGGATAAATACAATATGGGATATGGAAGTGTTAACCATACTCGTTCAAGATGTATGGATTGTGGATTCGAAAATGCAGATGCAAATTTGGAACAATGTCCTATGTGTGGTAGTACCAATATTGATACCATCCAAAGAATCACAGGTTATTTGGTAGGTGCTACCAATCGTTGGAACAAGGCAAAATTGGCAGAGTTGCATGATCGTGTAACTCACTGCTAAGACAAATGGGGGGATTTTAAATGAATATGGCAGGATTTTATGATGAGAGTATTTCAAATGGACTTGGTTGGAGAGCAGTGCTATTTGTTAGTGGCTGTCCACATAATTGTCCTGGTTGCCAAAATAAAGCAGCACAAGATTTTCAGTATGGACAAGCATTTCATAAGGACGAAATCATACAAAGAATCAAGGAGAATTCCATTCTAAAAGGGGTTACAATTAGTGGTGGTGAACCATTGTGCCCTGAAAATATTGCTGATGTTTTAGATTTCATTCGTACCGTAAAAAAAGAAAAGCCAAACTTTAATATATGGTGCTATACAGGCTATACAATGGAACAATTGGAAAACCGAAAAGATCCGATTACCGATCAGTGCTTAGCAGAAATCAATGTATTAGTAGATGGAAGATTTGTAGAACAAAAAAAGAATCCAACTTTAAAATTTAGAGGTTCTGAAAATCAAAGAATTATAGATGTAAAAAACAGCTTAAAAAACAACAAAATCGTACAATTAGCCATATAGTTTACAAAAATCGGAAAATGTGCTATAATGGTTGCCGGATATGATGTTTTTGCATAAAGGAGGAAGATTGAAATGACTATTTTGATCTGGTTGTGGAAGCAATGCCGGAAGGTAGAAAGACTTTTGAATCAATGGCTGCATACTGCTGTTTTTAAGATTTTGCAAGAACTGAATTGCCCGTATTTAATGGGCGTTGTACAAAAAGGAGAGTTGACATCAGAATATTATGCAGGTCTTCAGCCATTTGAAAGGGTATTGCTGTATGAATTTAATTTAAATGAGTATTACTTTTTCTTAAAACAAAATGAAATTCACATTCGGTATCATCAAAAAGCAACCAAAATTCATATTCGAACTTTGGAATGGCGTCATGAAATATTTTACCAATTTTTGATGGAAAGTTTGATTCAAATCAATCAATGGAAGAAACTTTTAAAAAGAAGAATGGAACAGTACATAAAGAATCATCCTGTTTCCGACAAAAGAAAGGAAAAATATTTCAAGAATGTTTTGCAAGATGAAGCAATTGAACAAATGCTAAAAGAAAGAGAATTGCGAAAAAAGGAGAGAAAAGGTAAAGATTGTATTGAAGTAGGGGATGTTATTTACCAAGTTTCAATCGGCTATTTAAAAATTGGTTCAATTTACAAAAATATTCTCAATTTGAGAAGCAAGGAAAAAAATGTAAAAATCATTGTTTATCTCAAAGAAAAAAAATGCCTTGCCATTTTGAATGCACTGTCTCAAAAACCTACTTATGGTTCTTTATTAGAGGCAACTGGATTGTTGAAAAATGTTAAAAAAGAATTTATGTACAATCCACTTGTCTTGATACAAGACAACAAAGGG
>CAMCHB010000023.1 GCA_945874585.1 uncultured Clostridium sp.
GAGATCAGCCTCGGTCTCGTGGGCTCGGAGATGTGTATAAGAGACAGTATCATTGGTTTCCAATGGATTCTGATAAGCAATATCTGTTACCACATCATTGACACTGAATCTAGTTTTTAAATAAGATTCAAATTCATATAATTCCTTGGCTACAATTTTCTTTTCCGATTGTAATGAAAGTTCTAGAACATTTGTTTTTTTAAATAAATTGATTCCTTGAATCTGCATCGCTGCTATATTTTCGCTTTTCGTATAATCTTGAAAAACCTCTTGAATTGTTTTAAGCGTTCTTACTGTTCCTACACTCATTTTAGAAAATCCCCTCCCGTATTATCAATAGAATTTTATCATAACAATGAAGGTTAGAAAAGAGATTTTGCATGGAATTTTAAAAAAACTCCAACGAAAAAAAGTTGAAGTTTTTCTAAAAGATAGATTTTCTTTATTTGTTGCTAATATGGATGTTAGAAATATCAGCGTTTAATTCTCTGGCTAATATATTTTGCACTTGTGCAATCTCTTCTTGAGATAATTTGTCAGCTCTCACGATGGCATTCACACTATCTCCATTTTGAAATACAACAATATCTTGAAATCCCTTTGTTTTGATTAAATTTTCGGCAATCATAATTGCCTTTTTTTCATCGTTTATTCTGGTAATCTCTTGCTGAGCAATCGCTTTCTGTTCGCTACTGATGGTCGTGCTATCAAGCATCTTTTGGTAACTATCCAATGTTTGAGAATACATGGTATCACGTTGCAATTTGGTTTCTGAAAAATAGGTGCTAATTTCCTTTTGTTGTGCTGTTTCTACCGTATTTTCTGTATTTTCTACGATATTTTCGCTGTCATTGTCTACAACAGCTCCTCCACTTACTAGTGTTGCATCTCCTAATGTTTCGGTCGTATTGGATACATTACTTGTGCTGGCACTTGCCTTTCCTACTGAACTTGTTGGCATCACATTCATTTGACTGGTTGCACTAAAATAGCCTGCTGTTACCAGCATAACTGCTAATAGAAATAGAATCACTTGATTTCTTTTTAAAACCTTCATACTTGGTCTCCTTTCCAATCTCTTTCTAGCTAAAGAAGATTGTTCCTTTATTTTTTCATTTCCATTACCTGAATTTTATGAGAAGGGAGCCCTGTTAATGCTTCAACTGCTTGTATCATATTGGTTTTTACAGAACTGTTTTCGGCTCCTTGTGCTAAAATTAAGGCACCCTCAATTTTCGGCATAATCACCTTTTGCGTCATCGTTTTTTTCTGTCCATTGTTCTCTTCATAAATGATCTCCGAAGATTTGGAGTTTTCTGTGATCTTGCGATTTCCTCCTGATGTATCGCTTTCTTCTGTCTGTTTTTCTGTATAATTATCATTGGTCAAAGGAATGACTTGACTGCTCTCTGCATAGGTTAACAAAACCTGTACTTTGCCGGGCTCCATTTAAATTGCTTAAAATATTTTCTAAGTTTTCTTTGAGATTCGTTTCCTCTTGACCTGATATTTGATTTTCCTGTGCTTGATCTGTAGAAGCCAATTGCTTATAGCTTGTTTGATTTTGGCCTGGCTCCTGTTTTGCTTTGTTACCATTCCATATAAAGTTGATCACAAAAATAGTCATAATCAAAACAACAATAAAAAAAGCGATATTTTCTATCTTTTTCTTATCGTCCGCTTCTCCTTGTTTCACAACAACAGCCTTCATTTTTTTCCATGCATCATTCAGCATAAAACCTTCCCCCTTATTGGATCTTTACATTTTTTTCTGGAATTCCATAATATTGTGCCAAATTTTTGATCACCTCTTGCTTTTCCGTGTCTGAAATATCATTTTCATCAGAATCTTCCTTTGGTTCATTTGGATGAATCTGTACGGTTTCCACTTTTTTCATTTGATAAGTATGGCTTTCTTCTTTCTTTCTAATTTTGGCAATTATGACTGATTGAATTTTTCCATCTTCCTTGGGGCTGATAGCAATTTTTATAGAACTCGCTTCATAGCCCATCTCCTGAATACGATTTTGAATATCTTGTTCCAAATTATTTTGATAAACATTTTGTATTTCTGCTGTTAAATTCCAAGCAGATACTTCCTTACTAGATTCTTCTGTATTGTTCCATGCATACTGTTTTGCTAGACTATTCCAATCAAAATTGGTTTGTTGTATTTTTGAAATAAGTGGTGATAGCATGGTAAACAAAACAAACACACCAATTACGGTTTTTATGTATTTTTTATTATTTCCTTCTGGCAATATCATTTCAAATATAGTAGCCAGAATCACCGCCACAATCACACCATTGGCCCAGTGGCTCATCCAACTCATTAGCATCCATTCCTTTCCTTATCGATACATTAACCCACTATTGGATATTTTAATCACAATGGTGATACCAATCATAAACATAATTGCTACCGATACCGTAATCGCCAATAATATTTTAAAAGTTTCTCCCATTGTATCAAATAGTTTAATAATCCTCTCATCTGCTATGGGCTGACAAATAGCAGATGCCAAGTAATAGGTAATGGTCAAAATGGTTAGTTTTACAATGGGGGCAATACAAATAGCTAATAATACTACCACACCAACAATACCAACTGCATTTTTCAAAATGGAAGCACAACCTAAAACCGTATCAACAGAATCGCCTAGAACTTTTCCCACTACAGGAATAAAGGTCGAGACTGCAGCTTTCGTAGTTTTTGCCGTTAATCCATCTACACTACTACTTAAAGTGCCTTCTAAGGAAAGCAATCCTACAAAAACGGTTAACACGATTCCCAAAATCCAAATGGAAGTGGCATTAAAGAATTTGGTCAATTTATCAATTTGAAACTTGCTCGATATCTGTGACACAATCCCTAACACCGTTGCCACTAATAGAATTGGTAAAATCACATGAGAAATCAGACTTCCAATAAAAGAAATAGCAAAAAGCAAAATAGGTTGTACGACATTAGCCGATACAATACTGCCCGTTGTCACCATTAAGGTGATGAGAAGCGGTATCAATAATTGCATAAAGGAAATCAAATTCTGAATGGAATTACGCACACTATCAATAATATCGGTAAAATTACTCATCATGAGAGTAACAATTAGAATATATTGGACATAATAGGTAATCTGAGCAATGCTTTGATTGCCAAGATTTTCACTCACACTTTTAAATACACTATGAATCACAACAATCATTAAGATACAAGCTAAAGTACGAATTGTGTTTTTGATTTCATCCCCCAGTAAATGCAAAATACGATCCACCATTTTTTTCTGATTGATATTTCCCTTGATAGCATCTGTCAAGAGCTGATCTACATTTGTATCCGGGAAAATGGAATTTTTATATTTTTGTGCTTCTTGTAAGAAATTAGAAATATCTAAATTATTTTTTTGAGAAGCAATAATTTGCTCCTCTATGGCATAGCAAGAATTGTGCATCAATATCAAAATGATAAAACAAAATATCATGCATATCTTTTTCATAGGCAACCTCTTTAAGGTAAAATTTTTACAACCAGTTCCAGTAAAGCAGATAATATAGGGACTGAAATAGCAACAATCATAATCTTTCCGCCCAAATCAATTTTGCTAGCAATTGCTGTTTCACCAGAGTCTTTGCAAATACTGACAGCAAATTCCGTTAAAAACGCGATTCCCGTAATCTTAATCAGAATACCCAAGAACTCACTGTTCATATTGGCTTTCGCAGATAAATTGGCTAAAATATCAATGATACCAGCTAGCTTGTCTATAACCATAATCAAAATAATGGCACCTACTAATAATGAAATATAAATTGTAAATTCAGGCTTGTACTGTTTTAAAACAATAACCAGAATCAAGCCAATTAAGCCAACCCCAATTATTTTAATAATCTCCATACTCTCTCCTATATCCTCTTATAAATTAAAAATTGTTCGTACGGTTGTAAATAAATTGCTAATTTCTTTAATTACCAAACTAAGCACTATAACCAAGCCAGCTAAGGTTGTCATCATCGCTTGATCCTCTCTTCCCGCTCTTACCAAAACCTGATGCAAAACAGCTACCAATATACCAATTGCAGCAATTTTAAATAGTAAATTTATATCCATATCTTCCTCCTACCATAACAAAATAACAAAAGCTGCCCCTATCACAACTCCTAATGTACGATACAATTTCTCATTTTTATGACAGGCTGTTTCGGCTTTTTCAATTTGATAATTTAGAAATTCTGCTGTTTGTTCAATTTGTTGAACTTGTCCTGCTATATCTGTTTTTCCCAACATCCTTCCCCATGTTTTTAAAATCTCCTTGTCCTCTTTTAAAATATAGGAATTTTCGGTTTCTAATGCCAACTCCCATGCTTTTCCCACACTACACTGTTTCATGTTCTGACAAGTTTTCATTAAGATATTGGATACATTATGACTAAACTGCGAAGATAGTTCTTTTAAAATTTCGCCCAAAGGTTCATAGGTAAATTTCATTTTCGTTTCCACCAAATTTAAAACACTTTTCATTTCTTTCAATTCTCTGACACGTTTGCCATACTTACTAGCCACTAATCTGCCTAAATATGTACAAAGAGCTAATAAAAGGAAACACATCATCATCTTTAGTAACCACATTGTCTTCACCTCTTTATCCTATCTTTGCTATGGGATTTCATTTCTCTTTATATATATGCATGTGTTTTTATAAATATGAGAACAAATAAGAAAAAAAGACGATTGATATAAACTTTTTTGTTTACATCAATCGTCTTTTTTCGTTCCCTGATTTTCTTCATTAAATTTCATTGTGATCGACTTCATCTTTAATTTGTTGTGCTAATAAAACGCTGTCTACACTTTTATGATTTACATTTTCGTTATAAGTTCCTTGCTTCATTTCTTCTGCTTTTTTGACTCTGTCTTTGAATTCAACAACACCTTCTATGGCCGCGTTAATAACACGTTCCATATCTTTTTTGGATTTGATATCACGAATTAGTTTGGTAACAATACCAGCTGGTTTTGAAAGATCAATAAGATCTAATTCTTCATCATTCATATCTTGATCTCCTCCATTCTATTGATAAAGTGAACAAACTGTTCCAAATATTGATTGTTGGAATCTTTTAAATTACGATTTTCCAATAAGCAAATAGCTTCATCTACCGTGAATCCCATACGCTCTGGCTTATCAATAACCATTTCTCCAAATTGGTCTACAACTTCTAAGATATCGCTTTCTTTTTCGCGTGGTTGACTACCACTGTAACGATTTTGTTCTTCACATATTTTACAAAATCTTTTTGAAAAGCCCAACTGTTCCAAATAGTCTGCACTTTGTTTCGCATAAGTTTTGATACGATCCCAATTTTGTGGATGATCGTTTTTCTTACAAGCGCATAACAAGCAAGCTGTTACCACTAAATTGCGATCCACATCAATATTTTCATGCTCCATGAACAATTTAGCTAAAGTTGCTTTGATTACAACTGATTTATTAAAATAAATATCACCTTTTTTTTGTAAAAAATACATAATTGCTAATTTTTTATCAAAGCGACGTTCTGATAAAATATAGTCTGCAAAGGTCTCCATATTACCCCTCCTATGGTAGATTGCAATTGAATCTTTCTATTTCTTTTATTATATGATATTTAAAATGGCAATTCAATAATGTATTAAAAAGTTAATTTATTTGTCATATTCTTGTAACAATTAAAGTTTTTTAATTTCACTTCGTGCCATTTCATCACAACGGTTGTTGTAAACATTATCACTATGTCCTTTTACTTTAATAAATTTGGCTTGATATTTTTGTACCAAATCATATAATTCTTGCCATAATGCTTGGTTTTTAACTGGTTCTTTTGATGCATTCACCCAGCCTTTTTTACGCCAATTTTCAACCCAGCCTTTTTCAAATCCATTGACCACATAAGCACTATCGCTATAAATCTCAACCGCATATGGGCATGGATCTTTTAATTTTTTTAAAGCCTCTATCACAGCTGTTAATTCCATAATATTATTGGTTGTATTTTTTTGACCGCCTGAAAACTCTTTCTTTTGATCGCGAAACATAAGCAAGGCCCCCCAGCCACCTGGTCCTGGATTACCAGAACAAGCACCATCTGTATAAATAAATATTTTTTCCATGTCGATTCCCTTCTATCTATTTGTATTATTTTAGAATTTGTGATATTATATCAATAATTATAAGAAAGTACAAGATACGAAAAATTCATTTATGGGGAGAAAATTATGAATAAAGTTTTAGGTATTGTTGCAGAATATAATCCTTTACACAATGGTCATGTCTATCATATTCAAGAATCCAAACGATTAACCGATTCTGATTTAACGATATGCGTCATGAGTGGTAATTTTACACAACGTGGTGAAACAGCTATCATTGATAAATGGTCACGCACCAAAATGGCTTTAAAAGCTGGTGCTGATTTAGTGATTGAACTACCTCTTTTGTACAGTATATCCAGTGCGGAGAATTTTGCTTATGGTAGTATGCATATTTTAGATAAACTTGGCATTGTGGACGTTGTTTCTTTTGGAAGTGAAGTGGGAGATGTTGAGATTTTAGACGCCTTTGCCGATATTTTATATCGTGAACCAAAAGAATATGTTTCTCTCCTAAATCATGAGTTAGCCAAAGGAGTTTCCTACCCTAAAGCACAAGAACGTGCTGTTTTAATGTATTTAAATGATATTCGCAAATATGCCAATGTACTTTCAAATCCTAATAATATTCTTGGTATTGAATACTTAAAAGCTTTGAAGAGATTAAAAAGTCCTATCATGCCAATCACCATTAAACGAGAAGGTGATGCTTATGATAGCACCAAAATTCTTTCGGATTTTCCAAGTTCTAGAGCAATTCGAAAATCCATTCAGAAAACACAACTTTATCGTAATTGTATGCCTGATTTTGCTTTTGAAATCTTAAATGACCAAATGAAACATGGCAAAATTGTTCCTGATATCACACGCTTTGAAAAAGAAATAATGTATCGCTTGCGTACAATGTTAACAGAGGAAATTGCAAATCTTCCAGATGTTTCAGAAGGGTTGGAAAATAATATTAAATCAGCATCTAATGCTTGCAACAATTTACTTGACTTAATTAGTTTTGTTAAGTCCAAACGTTACACCCGCACACGAATTCAAAGAATCTTACTATATGCTTTGCTTGGTATTACCAAACAAGATATGCAAAATTCCTATAAGGTTTCTCCTTATATCCGTGTACTTGGTGTCAATGAGAATGGTAAAAAAATCTTATCCATTTTATCTACCAATCCAAAACTAAATATCATCACTTCTCCGAAACAATTTTTAGATCAACGTGGTGGTAATCGTATTTTGAAAAATTTATTACTAAAAGATATCCAGGCAACCAATATTTATACCCTTGGCTATGAATATGATTCAACCAGCAATCTAGATTTTACTACCCCGCTGGTAGTAGAAGAGTAAAAAAAGCTACTATGCAATATTTATTACGTAGTAGCTTTTTTCTTTATTTCGTTTTTCTCTTTTCTTCCTCAGAATATTGATCATATTTCCTTGCAAAATTTTCAATAAAGCCTCCCATTAAAACTAAGCTAATCACAAAAATCATTGCAATAAATGCTTTCAGTGAAAGACACAATACCAATAATACAAACACAAAGAACAATGAAAAAATAAGTGTCAAAATACTCGCAAAGTTAAACCTTTGCATAACTGCCATAAATTTTCTAAAATTACCCATAGTATTTTTCTCCATCTGCTGTCCTAACATAATGTTCACCCCTTTAATAGAGAATCAAGACGGGTATATTATATCACCTTTTTTTCAATTATGCAATTTTCGTTTGTTTTTTGTTTATCTTCCCTGCAGCTTTCGCCTATTATTCCGATAAATAAAGGAATGGTTAAAAACATTGGATAAATATATCTTAAATCTACTACAGGTGCCGCAATATCTGTTAGCCATAGGCCTGCAATCGGTATTAGCATAACCATCTCTTTGTATTTTTTTCGATAAATACAGTACGCAAAACACAATACCAATAACCAGAAATACCATCCAATATTACTTAATAAGTCTGATATTAACGGAATTTTGGTTAGTTTATCATTCAAGACATCAAGGTAAGAAAAGTTCACAAGATGTTTGTTTTCAATTGGATAGGTCTTTACAAAGTTTTCAAATGTTCCTTTGTCATTTTTTCCAACGGTTGTATAAATTGTTTGTGTTTCATTTCCAAATGTACGTACAATACCCCAAGCATTAAAATTAGGGCTATAATTGTTGCCATTGGTAAACACAAAGGCTGATATGGTTTGAAGCGGAAATTTGAAAGCAAATTTAAAGTACTGCTTAACAAATGTCACTTTATCTTCTTCAAAAGCTTCTGCAGAAAAATTCCATTTTGCTGTATCTGTAAACCATGGTGTATAACTCTCCCCTAGTTCAGTTACACCTACATTAAAGTATTTTTCAATGACTTGTCGATCTTGGTCAGAAATTCGATCATTGGCATATTTTGCTACACGTGCATACTGTTGAATTGGTACAGCCAATGCTTCAGCTGGGCTAGAATAATCAATATGAAAAGCCTTGAGTACAACACCTTGAATCAAAAATACAATTACAAGGACAGTACCAAAAGTGGCTAGTATTTTCTTCCAGATTTTTCTGTCTGCCCAGATAATAAATGGTACCGTTAATAGCAAAGCATAAAGTCCATTGTTTCGAATAAATACCATCAGTAAAGTAATAGCAACAAAGCCAATTGGTTTCCATTTCTTCTCAAAAAATCCTCTTGGATCATGGATCATGTCAATGATGCCCAATATAACAAGAATAAAACTCAAGTGAAATAACATGCCTTTTTCAGCTCTTACTGTAAACCATCCATTCATTGGATTTAAAATAAGAAATAAAAAAGTTACAATTCTCCATTTTACACTTACTCTTCTTTTGGCCATGTAATACAAAACAGTAGAAAATACTAAACTGCTACATATCATTTGGAAAATAGTATAAACCGCTACTCCAGCAGTTGGTGTTCCAAAGATTGCCTTTCCTAAATTCCATAATCCACCGAAAATAAAAGTATAGACAATGGGTTGAAAATTGGTATATGGCTTGATACCAGTAACTTGATAAAAGCTCCACATATTATCGATATTGATATTACCAGGATAATAATATAAGAAAAATGGAACATAAGATAGTAGAAAAAGGAAAAAAACAAGCCAGAATGATTTCGCATTATTGGTGAAAAGTTTTGGTTCCTTTTGACTCGCAAATTTTCGAATAAGAGCTGGTACTTTATCAAACAGCCAAAAAACGACATTGGTAAACAACACCGTATAGGTTAGAATTTTTATCATGGAAAATAACAAAAACTTTTTACCGACTGGTATGGCTGTGCGGATATAGTAGTTTTGAATATCACCCAAATAATAAGTAATAGCAAATAAAACACCTACTATTCCCGCTGTTATCCATAACCTCTTATTTTTGTGTTTTCTATTATAATAAATCAGAGCACTAACACCTATGGCAAGGATCAAACACATAGGATTATTGGGGCCTGTGTTAAATCCTACAAAATTTGTATTTTGAATAAAAATTAAATTGTATCCCCATATAAAAAGAACACCTAGGATTATGCTGATTAAAATCGAATATTTTTCCATAAGATTTTTTATTTTCTCTCTCTTCATCTTTTTTCCTTTCTTTTTGGATTACTTCATGCATTTTTTACTTATTCAATCACTTGGTTAAATAACTCGCCAAGAGGTTGTTTTTCGTGAATTCGTTTAATCGTTTCTGCAAATAAAGGTGCTATGGAAACTACCTTTATTTTGTCAATTTGTTTTTCCTTTGGTAAAGGAATGGTGTTGGTAATCACCAATTCTTGAATTGGTGATTGGGCAATTCTTTCGATAGCAGGGCCTGATAAAATACCATGGGTACAAGCTGCATAAATAGCACCTGCTCCAAATTCTTTTAATACTCTCACCGTTTCCATCATAGATCCTGCTGTGTCTATCTCATCATCAAAAATAATAGCATTTTTTCCTTTTACATCACCGATAATCGTCGTGCCAATGGCCTTGTCTTTGTTTCCATCTCTTCTTTTATCCAACATAGCAATTGGACAATTGAAAAATTCAGAATATTTGTAAGCTTTTTTGGAACTGCCTGCATCGGTTGCCACAATAACTTTGTTATCTAAATTCTTATTTTCAAAATATCTTTCCAATAATCGCTCTGCTGTAAGTCTATCACAATTGATATGATTAAAATAGGCTTGGATTGCTGGGTTGTGAAGATCGCAGGTAACCACATGGGTAGCACCAGCCGCCTCTATAATTTCCGCCATCAATTTAGCGGTAATGGGTACACGTGGTTGATCTTTTTTATCAGATCGAGAATAAATAAAATAAGGTAAGACAACATTGATATTTTTGGCAGATGCTCTTTTGGCAGCATCAATGGTAATCAACAATTCCATAATTCTTTCATTCACAGGTGGTGTATTGGTTTGAACCAAATAAACATCCTGTTCTCTTACCGTTTCTAACAATTGTACAAAATTATTATCATTTTTGAATTTCATACGATTGATTTGCCCCATTGGTAAATTTAAATGATCACATATCTCCTTTGTAAATGATTCGGCTTCCTCACTGCACGCAAATATTTTGATATTTTCCATAAATTTCTCCATTCCTTTCTTTCCTATAGATTGGTATATTGCACAATCGTTTCTAGAATTTCTTTTGGTGTTACTTTTCCCTTTTGATTGCTCGTAATCTCTAAAGTAACCATTCTATCATTTTGATAAGGTTCTACAATTTGTTCGGGATCCATTTCTTCAAAAGGATATTCCATAATTTCACCTGTTAAATAATCTCTTTGATACGCCATTCCTGTCATGTTGAGAATATACAAATGATGATTTTGCATCATTTGTTCTAAGCCATTGGCAAGGTTTGTCATGGATGCTCCATTTTTTTGCAAATATCCATTGGAATCAATGGTAAAGTTCTCAATTTGATTCTCTTTTAGCAATTGCAAAAAATCATTTCTTGCTTGTTTGGCTATCCATACACCATCCTCTGTTGGTGCCTGTTGTAAAAGCTCTTCTAGCTCATCTTCCTCTGGTTTTGCATTTTTTAGAATACCAGCTAAGTCTACCTCAAATTGTACCTGCGGTTTTACCTGTAAGAAAGTTCGACCACTTGATTCTTTCTCTACCTGATAAATATCATTTTGGGCTGTTGCATGAATCTCATTTTTGAGATCATTTATCTTCTCTGGTGTGCTTAAATTCTCGCTTTGTTCAACTTGATTCAATGTCTGTTTCTCTTTTTTTCGGTTTTCATCGCTCTGTTGTTTATGAAAACAAAAAACAAAGATGATAAAGATAAGAAACAGAGCGACTAACCACCATAGCAGTACTTTAGATTTTTTCATCAATGGCTAACTCCTTTGATTTTCTAGTTTGCTTTTTGTAAATAATCGGTTGCTACAATACCTTGTACACCATTATCGAAACGAACTTCATCCCAGCTAAAGCCCAAATACTCTAGAACATTTGTTGCAATTCTAGTTCCTTTTGTACCATCTGGTAATTTAACGATAACATTATCTGGATTTTCTTTATTTCTAACTTTTACTCCAATACCAGAAGATGTTTTTACTACAACACGGTCTGCCGTTGGATCTACATCTGTTCCTCCACTTGGTCTTGCAGCAACCTCTGCTGGCATATTTTCATAAACTGGTATAACAAATTGAATTGTATTATCTAAAGTACCTGTATTGATATAGGCACTACGGAATGTGTGTGCTTCACTATAAGCAGCTGATACATTTTGCATATATTGATGGCCATAAAATCCATGATTGCTAGCCGGATTAACATCAAACTTATTCAAATACAAGATGTGTTGTTGCTTGTTAATATACTTATTTTTCAAAAGGTTGATACCACCTTCTAATCCTTTTTGCATTGTATCCCATCCGCATTCTTTTGCTTTTGCAAGTGCTGTTTCATAATCTTTTCCCACAACAGCTCCTATATTAAATGGATTAAAATATTGCTTACCATCTCCACCATCCATATAGATGGTTCCATTACCGTTTCTGCTCTGCTCTTGGAACAATCTTGCAATCACAAAATATGGATTTATATTAACATTCTCACATGCATTTTTAACATCTGTTGCAAAATCTTGTAAGAAGCTATCATTTACTTGTTTCTGAATACCATCTATTGTGGCACCACTAGCAGCATAATTTCCTAAATCTGCAAATTGAAAAATATCTTCTTCATTTAAGAAATTTCGTGGATCCATAAAATAGGCTATACCAGCATAAGAAGCTGATGCCCAGTTTCCACTCACATAAGCATTTGGTGCAATCCAATCGCCATAATAGGTTGGTGTCCAAACAAAATTTCCCTTTTTGTCTTCATAATCATATTCACTTTGTACTGCTGTATGGAAATCTAAAGTTGTATATAGAATTTGAAATCTCCAGTTTGGATGTTTTAATTTTAAAGCATTGATTCTTTCTTTAATACCTGGGTATTTTTTCTCATCAATAGCAACTCCAATTTCCTTCATTTCAAATAATTGTGCATCATTTCCATTGCCATAATGGGTTTGCACTTTATTACCATTGGTAAATTGACAATCTGCCACATCTATGTATAAACCAGTTGCCTTTGAAATAATATGATAGGCCCCTTGGCTTGGTTGCATAATCCATTTTTGTAGATCGCTATTACTGTTATAAGTTTGTTGAGTAAGTGATTCGTGTATATTACCTGCTTGTACAACTTTGTCACTATAAAGTGATCGAATATAATAATAACCATCTTCATAGTAAACATGGAATTCTTCCTGTGTTGCATTGATATATTCCCATAATTGAATAGGAGCTCCATCTGCTTTAGATCCATCTTTTATATCAAAACCTACATTGTTGTATTTAGCAGCTATTCGATACAAACCATCTGGAAGATAACGAATCGATCTATCTGATAATTTTTCAAATTTAAATTTTTGTGCATCGGCTCCATTATCCCAGAACAATTGGACATTAGTTCCATTGACTAGTTTTCCATAATAAATATCCAAATATAATCCAT